>DMMK01000370.1 GCA_003453085.1 Verrucomicrobiales bacterium | reverse complement strand
CCTCTTTGGTCTGCTGTTTCTCGGCGTCCTGCCGAAGCACGTGATTGACATCCCTGATGCCCTTCCTCGCGAGCGCTGGCCCCTGGCCGCCTGCATCGTGTTTCTCATCGCCGGCGGACTGGCTCCCACCGTCGTGATCGCCTGGCGGGCCCCAGCGGCCAGGGCCATGACCGAGGCCATGGGCGCGAAATCTGCACACTGACAGCAATCGCGGAGCCGTAATCCGCCTTGCACCCGGCTCTGGGTGGCCGAAGCTTTTGGGACCTACCCCCAAAAGTCCATGAACGCACGCAACATTGCCCTCACCCTCGTCATCGCCTCGCTTGGCTATGGCATCTGGTATTATCACTCGGACGCAGGCCGTCTCCGGCAGGAGATGGACCAGCTGAAATCCGCCCAGGAACTGGCCCTTCAGGCCAAGGATGAGGAAATGCAGCGCAGCCTTGCCGCCCAGAATGCCCAGCATCAGGCCACCCTCCAGAGCCTGAATGAAGAGTATGACAAGAAGCTCGTCGGCATGCGCCAGGAGCAGCGCCAGCAGATGGCCAGCGCTTACAAGGAGTTCGAAAATATTTTCTCCGGCAACAAGCAGACCATCGAGTACATCAATCTTCTGGAGGGCAAAGTGAAGGCCGGGCAGGCCCTGTCCAAAAACGAAGTCGAGAGGCTGACGGTCATCACCAGCGGCATCAGCTTCCTGCAAAAGCAGTACCAAAAGCCCATGCAGGAGTTTGCTGCCCTGCAGGAGTACTTTGAGGCCGCCTCCAAGCGCCCCAATGAAAAGCCCAAGTCCAACTTCGGCTTCTTCAAGCGCATGTTCAGCAAGGACTTCCGCGAGGCCGAAAAGGAACACCTGCGTGAGGAAGGTGCCCGCCGCGCTTTCACTGAGGCCCAGGGCAAATTTGAAACCGTTTATGCCTCCGCCCAGCGCTCCATGCGCAGCGTGAACCTGGATGCGGATGCGCAGATCAAAAAGCTCAACGAACTGACCGAGGACAAAAAGATCGCGAATGCCGAGGACCTGTCCTCGTTCTTTGACAAGGCCCGCCAGGCGCTGCGCACCCACCAGGATGTGCTCGACTTTGAGCCTGCCGAGATCCCGCAGGCACCCCGGGTCCAGCCCTGATCAAAAGGCCAGGTCGGCAGAGGCAGAGGTGCTCAAGGTTTTTTGTCACACTTAGCAAGTGACAGCCTAAATAGGCTCGACGCCTGAACCTTTTATCCCACTGCCCCTGCCATGTCCTTTTTTAATCGTGATAAAGTCAAAGATGTAGCCTCCAAAGCCTTAGACACAGCTGAGGTGGTGGGGGATGTGATTTCAACCAAGGGCGAGGTTGTTTCCAACGTGGCGGACTCGGCAGGGACTGTTTTTTCTGGCTTCAGTGCGGTCAACGGCGGTATCAATACGGTCAGGTCCGCGATCGAAACTGGCACTGAACTTAAGAAAGTGGGAAGTGCCCTGCTTGACAAAAAGGACCTCAAAGACGTCAAAAAAGACATTCAAATCCGGGACCTGCTGGCCGAACGGGAGCATTGCTCAGCGGTTTTACAGATTCATAACAACCTTGCCCTGGAAAGTGCGGGTAAGGTGGCCAAAAATTTGGAACTGCGAATGAATCTGGAGGACGGGATTGAAAACCCTGCACGCAACTTCAGTGCGGCCGAAAAAACAGAGGCGGGAAGGCAGATTGAAAAGATTGATGCAGAGAATGAAAAGCTGCTCCAGGGCATCGCGAACCTGAAGGCCGGATCGGCCGGAGTGGACGCACGGATCACAGAAATCAACCAGATGCCGCAGATCGCCCAACTGCGACTGCTGGAAGCGAAGGTGGACCTAGCCAATGAGGTACTGAAGGACAAGGCCACGAGCCTGCGCAGCGCCTTGGCAACCGGGGAGAAGGCGGCCGGTTTCGCTGCCGATGGTGCGCAACTGGTGCTGGGAGTGGTGCAGGCTGCGGCCCCGGTGACGCAGACCGTGGCCGTCGGCCTGGAGCTTGCAGGTCCGACCATTGGCATCGGGGTCGGCGTGCTGAATGCAGGGGTGAGCACGGCCAATCTGGTGATGGATGTGCGGGAGGCCTTCAAACTTTCTAAAATGGCGAACAATGCCCAGGATGCGCGCAGCATCGCCTCGCACCAGGGCAATGACCAGCTCGAGGCCGCGTTTAAACGAGTACAGCTTCAGGCCGAGCACATGAAGTGCGTGAAAAAAGTGGAGGCTGTCCGGGATGTGACAGGCATCGTGGCTGGCTCCGCCGCTGCCGTGGCAGGCTCTGCCATGCTGGCGACGGCTATTGCTGGGGCGGCCTCGGCCCCTGGTTTTGGTGCCGGTGCGGTGGCCCCTGCGGTGGTCACGGCCGTGGCCACCACGGTCACGGTATCCTCGGCAGCGGTTTGCATCGGTGCGGAGGTGGGGGTGCGTGCGACGAAGGCTGGCATTGAGCATCGCAATGAGCGCATCGCCAATGAATCGAAGCTGGCCATCTCAGGCCTGGACAAGCTGGTGGCGCTGGCCAAGGACCCTGACAAGCAACTGGAAGGCAAACTGCCGCTGACGATGGAGGAGCAGAAGGCCATCGCCAAATTGCAAAACCGGGCCATCCTGAAGGACCGTCTGGATCCGGACGAGGCCGGTGATCTGGCTAAACTGCGCAACTATGCCGAGTGCCGACTGATCTCGCGGGAAAACAAACAGGCGCTGGAGATTATCGGTAAAGAGCTGATGTGGGAGTGCAAGGATGCGCTGCTGCATCGCAAAGGCACCACCATGGTGCAGGCCGACTTGCCCAGCGGGGGGCCGGCTGTGGAGGGGCTGCGCAAACTGGGTGTCAGCGACCGCGAGATCGTGGGCCTGGCCAACGCCACTGCGCATCTGGACACCCGTGAGATCGCCACGAAAAAC
>DMMK01000631.1 GCA_003453085.1 Verrucomicrobiales bacterium | reverse complement strand
TGGACTCCCTGCTGCGTGCCAGCGGCAACTTTCGCGAAAACCAGGCCATCGCCGAGCGCGCCATGGACAGCATGGATCTTGAAAAAGAGAAGGGCATTACCATCAAGGCCAAAAACACCTCCGTTCACTGGGGCGAAAACATCATCAACATCGTGGACACACCGGGCCACGCCGACTTCGGCGGCGAAGTGGAGCGCGTGATGAAGATGGTGGACGGCGTGATGCTTGTGGTGGACGCCTATGAAGGCCCCCAGGCCCAGACCCGTTTCGTGCTGAAGAAAGCCATGCAGCAGGGCATCAAGCCGATTGTGTTCATCAACAAGATGGACCGTCCGCACATCAAGCCAGGCGAAGTGCATGACAAAGTGCTGGAACTCCTGATGGAGCTTGAAGCCACAGAAGAACAGTTCAATGCCCCTTTCGTTTACGGCAGCGCCCGCGCCCTGTGGGTGAGCGACACGCCAGAAGGCGAGCAGAAGGACATGACCTTCCTCCTCGAAAAAATCGTCGAGCATATCCCGGCACCGAAGGCTGAACTGGAAGGCAGCTTTGAAATGCTGGTCTCCAACATTGACTGGGACAACTTCGTCGGCCGTGTGGCCATCGGCAAAGTGACCCGTGGCACCGTGAAGATGGGCGACAAAGTTTTCCTCCAGGGCAAGCAGCCTGGCGACAAGCCGACCCCGATCAAGGTCACGAAGGTTTTCCAATACACCACCCTGACCACCAGTGACTCCGTCGAAGGCGGCGCTGGCGACATCGTCGGTATCTCCGGTTTTGAAGATGTGGACATCGGCCAGACCGTCACCGGTGCTGCGGATGCCCCTGTGCTGCCTTTCGTCGCGATCGACCCTCCGACCATCGTGATGCAATTCGCGGTCAATGACGGCCCTCTGGCCGGCCGTGAAGGTGACCACGTCACCTCCCGTAAGATCAAGGACCGCCTGGAGCGCGAGCAGAAGATGAACGTGACCCTGTCTGTGAATGACACCGACACGGCAGGTATCTTCGACGTCAGCGCCCGTGGTGCCATGCAGATCGCCGTTCTCGTGGAGCAGATGCGCCGCGAAGGTTTCGAAGTGCTGGTTTCCCGTCCGATGGTCATCACGAAGCGCATTGACGATGTCATTTGCGAGCCTTTCGAAACCCTCTACATTGACGTGCCGGATGATTACCTCGGCGGCGTGATGAAGACGATCTCCGAGCGCAAAGGCCGCATCGAAGACATGAACGCCCAGAATGGCCGCACGACCCTTCAGGCTTACATCCCGACCCGTGGCCTCATCGGCTTCGAGTTCGAACTGATGAACTTGACGAGTGGTCACGGCATTCACAGCCATCTTTTCCGTGAATACGCCCCTCACGCCGGTCACATGCAGACCCGCAGCACCGGCACCCTGGTCAGCACCGAAGCTGGCGAAGCCACCTCCTACGCCCTGGATACCATCCAGGAGCGCGGCAAGCTTTTCGTCACGGCTGGTGACCTGGTCTATGACGGCATGATCATTGGTGAAAACCCACGCACGGACGACCTTCCGGTCAACCCATGCCGCAGCAAACAGCTCACCAACTTCCGCGCCGCCGGTGGTGACAAAGGCATCCAGCTCACCCCTCCGGTGAAGTTCGGCCTGGAGCGCGCCATTGAGTACATCGCCCCCGATGAGCTCGTGGAAGCAACGCCGAAGAACATCCGCCTGCGCAAGCGCACGCTGGATTCCGCCCAGCGCCAGCGCGAGCGCAAGCGTACGGAAGCTGAGATCGCTTCTGCGGGTTAATAGGTTTGTCTTGGAGCGCGTCGAAGAACCGGGTAGAACATCCGTTTTCTTCGACGCTACTCATGACTCGCACGTTTTCTCTTCGCGATTTTTCGATTGCCCTGGCTCTGCTAGGGATCTGCGGTTTTTTTGCAGTGGTCGAGCCCAAGTTTCTCGACTCCCGCAACTTGTCTCTGTTGATGACAGAGCTTTCCATCACGGCCACGCTGGCGATGGGCATGCTCTTGGTGATACTGCCCGGTCACATTGACCTTTCTGTGGGCAGCGGTCTGGCCCTGCTCAGCGGGATTGCCACGGTATTGACGACAAAGGCCGGACTACCTGCGCCTGTTTCCCTGGTCATCGGCCTAACCACAGGTGTGGTCATCTGGTGGATCAAGGGTCTGCTGATTGTGAAGGAACGCATTCCTGCGTTCATCGTGACCCTGGCCGGGTTGCTGGTCTTTCGTGGCCTGTTTTGGCTGGTGATTCAGAACCAGACGGTGCCCGTGGTGGCAGGTGGGCAGAGCAATCTGTACTCGCTCATCAGCACCTTTTATCTGCCTCCTTTGGCGGGTTATATCATGGCAGCGGCCATCATTGCGGCGCTGGTCTTCGCCACCGTCCAGGCCCGGCGGCAGCGGCGTACCAGCGGGTTTGAGACGGAGGGCGGGGAGAGCGCTTTTTTACGTGTCTTCATCGCAGCCCAGGCGCTGGTGCTTTTTGTGGTGGTGACCAATCAATTTCGCGGTGTGCCGCTGCCGGCTGTCATCTTTGGCAGCGTGGCGCTGGGCGTGTATTTGCTGACCCAGCACACGGCCTTTGGCCGTTATCTGTATGCCATCGGCGGCAGCCCGGAGGCCGCCTTGGTTTCCGGCGTGCCAGTAGGCAAGGTGGTCATCGGGGCTTTTGCGATCATGGGGGCCATCGTTGCCATCACAGGGTTTATGCTGACGTCCTACACGGGCAACTCCACGACCGACATTGGTGAATGGATGGAGCTGGATGCCGTTGCCGCCTGTGTGATCGGCGGAGTCAGCCTGCGAGGCGGGCGTGGGACGGTGCTTGGAGTTCTCGTTGGGGCATTGATCATGGCCACCCTACTCAATGGCATGACGCTGATGTCGGTCTCGCCGGAATACAAACTGGTGGTGCGAGGCAGCGTATTGCTGGCCGCCGTATGGATGGACGTGCGACTGGGGCGTCAATAGGAGGTGCCCGTGATCTCGTTGGCGAAAGTATTGATGTGCTCGATGACTTCATCGGTCTCCTTGTCCTCGCAGCCATAGTCCTTGAGCGTTTCCAGTAGGTGGCCGACGAAAAGGGTGAAGTGGTGGCGGGTTATGCCACGACCATGATGCACATGGGCGAGTGGAAGACCTGAATAGCCCAAGGGGCCACCGAGGGCGCGGTTGAAAAACTCCGTCTGCATTTTGCGCAGACGCTCGATAGAGCTATCACGGAAAAAGGGGGCCAGTTCAGGGTCGGCGAGCACGCGGACGTAAAAGGCCTCTATCAGGGATTCGACCCCGGCTGCTCCACCCAGCCGGTCATAGAGTGTTGCGGGCGTTTCCATGGCCTCATTTTGAGCCCTTTCGGCATCCGAGGCGACCTCTAGAATCGGCGATCCATGCGCAGGCATTGTCTGACCCTGTACAAAAATTGCGTTTCAGTGGGACCGAGGCTTGATTTGGACATGGAAACTGCACGATCAGGCATCACTCGCATGAACAATTCTGCGCTACATCAGCGTTGATAAGATAAGTTACCACGAGCATTCATCCCACCCATGTCTTATTCTCCCAAAGATTTCGGCAGCCCCAAGTCCTACGTTGGAACTTGGGTGGCCACTTTGCTATTGATCGTCGGTTTTGTCATCGGCCTGCTGATTTTCCCACCCCTGTTTGAAAAGCCGTCTTCAGAGGCCTCCAGCGGCGTCCTTTTCATCGGTCGTTTTCACCCCATCCTTCTGCACCTGCCCGTCGGGGCCCTAGCCCTGCTTTGCATCATGGAACTGGCCTGCCTTACCCGCAGTGGTGAGGAAAAACTGGGACCCGCCGCCCTGCTGACTCTTTGGGTCGGCTCCGCAGGGTCAGTCCTGGCCGTTCTGGCGGGCATCATGCTCTCCCGTGAAGGCGGTTATGAAGGTGGTAACTTCACCCTGCACCAGACCCTCGCACTCGTGGGTACCTCTGGCGTGCTGCTCGCCCTGGTCATCCGCATCATGGCCATGGGGCAGGGGAATCAGGAACTGCTGCATGCCTATCGGGCGGTATTTTTCCTTTCCTTTAGCATCATGGGCTTAGGGGCTCATTTCGGCGGCAATATGTCCCATGGCAGCAAGTTCCTCACCGAACATGCGCCAGAGCCCATGAAGAGCCAGATGATCGGCATGGAAAAATGGATGCTCGGTTTTGTTGAAAAGCCCAAGGCGGTCACCCCAGCACCATTGCCCGCTCCAGCCCCCGCACCACTGCCAAATCCAGATCCAACCAAACCGGGTGCCAATACCGCCCCTACCGCTTCAGCACCTGCCCCAGCGGTCACGCCTCCTGCCACCACCCCAGTCTTGGGCGGGATCGCCCCTCCCGTCATGGCAGGCACGGACAAACTGGTCTTCCAGCATGTCATCCTGCCTATCCTCGAGGCCAAGTGCAATAAGTGCCACAATGAGGAAAAGTCCAAAGGCGACCTCCGCATGGACACTTTTGAAATGGTCATGAAAGGTGGCGAAAATGGGGCCAATTTCGTGCCAGGCAAACCGGCCGAAAGCCTCAGCATCCAGCGCATTGATCTGCCTCTAGATGATGACGAGCACATGCCGCCCGATGGCAAAGATCAGCTCACGCCAGAAGAGATCACGATTCTTCGCTGGTGGGTTCAGCAGGGTGCTTCCGCCACTCAAAAAGTCGCCGATGCCAAATTCCCGGCTGAAACTCAGGCCACAGTGGACGTTGTCTTGAAAGGACAGCCCTAATTCGAGCGAACTCTCTCCGTCTCAGCTTTTTCCACCCTCCCCCTTCACGTATGCGACTCCGTCCCCATCTTCTCTGCTTCCTGGCGCTGGCCTCCGCCGCCATCGCTGCCGAACAGCCTGCCGCAGACCCAGCCCTCAAAGCTGTTCTGGACAAAGTCAATGCCACCGGAGCCTCGCTGATGCCCGTGGCGGCCGATGGCAAAGCCTACCGTTTCACCGCCCTGAATGTGGCCAAGGACTTCACGGATGCCAACCTCGCCGCCCTGGCCCCCGCCGCTGACAAAATTACCTCCGTTGATTTGGCGCGTACGAAGGTCACCGATGCTGGCCTGGCGGCAATCGGCGCGATGAAGAACCTCACGGAACTGCATCTTGAAAACACCGCCATTACCGATGCCGGGCTGGATCACCTGAAAGGCCTCGCCTCCCTCGAGTATCTGAACCTTTACAACACCAAGGTGACCGATGCCGGAGCTCAGAAGCTGACCAGTCTCTCCAAGCTGAAAGCCCTTTACCTCTGGCAGACAGGCGTGACCAAAGCCGGTGTCGCCCAGATCAAGGCCAAGCTACCCACCACCCAGATCAATACTGGCTGGACTGCTGAAGACGATGCCAAAGCGGTGGCCGTAGCCGCTACACCCGCAGTCGCGGAAACTAAACCTGCTGCCCCGGCTCCCGCCGCAGCCAAACCAGCTGAGGCCGCCAAAGCCCCTGCTACGCCCGCTCCTGCCACTGGCGGCAAACTGGACGCAGCCGTGGCTGCCAAGGCCATCGTTTACAAAGACGTCATCGCTCCCATCCTCGAAGCCAAGTGCGTGGCCTGCCACGGTGCCGACAAGAAGAAAGGCAAGCTGCAGCTGCACGAATTCGCCGCCATCATGAAAGGTGGCAGCGAGGGCGATGTGAATGTAGTCCCTGGCAAGCCCGACGACAGCCTTCTGCTGGCCCGTATCAAGCTGCCTGACGACGACGACGAGCACATGCCGCCGAGCGACGAGCCCCAGGTCACCAAGGAAGAACTCGCCCTGCTGAAATGGTGGATCGCCAGCGGTGCCTCCGATACCGCCACCGTGGCCGCTGCCAAGCCCACTCCAGATGTCGAGGCCGCCCTCGCTGCGCTCCTCGGCAAAGGCCTGCCCAAGGCCACCGAAGCCAAGGTCGTGAAGACCGAGAAGCCCAAGGCCAAAGCCCTCACCGAAGCTGAGAAAAAGCAGGTCGCCGAGATCACCGCGAAGATTCAGGCCCTCAATGCATCCCTCATGCCGCTGGCTCAGGATACAGAGCAGCTCCGCCTCAGCGTCATCAATGCCACCGACAAATTCGGCGACCAGGAACTCGCCCTCCTGGCACCCATCGCCACTCACATCGTTTGGGTGGATCTCGCCCGCAGCAAAGTGACCGACGCCGCCGCCGATACCCTGGCCAAAATGTCTTCCCTGGAGCGTCTGCATTTGGA
>DMMK01000015.1 GCA_003453085.1 Verrucomicrobiales bacterium | reverse complement strand
GAGGGGGCTGGGGCTGCCGGCGATGGGGCAGCAGGAGGTATCTCTGGCACTTTCACCGGCTCTGGGGCTGCTTTGCGCAGGAAGAGGGTCAGGATGATGCCGGCCGCAGACCGTAGGGGTAGTGCTCGCTGTATTCACCGGCCTGGATCTTGGCCTTCACCTCATCGTAAAATTCAGTGTCCGCCACAATCACATCGGCATCCAAAGCCGCAGGCACCTTGTCCTGATAGCCCACATTTTTCCAGGTGCGCCAGTACCAGGGCAGGGGCCAGCCTGCATCCCGGGTGATGACCTGGATTTTGGTCTCGCCTTTGCGGGCAGCCACATAGGTTTTCACCTCGCCCATCATTTTCAGCAGGCTCTTCTGCGTGTGCGAGTAGGCATAGGGATTGCGGGGATCCGCCGAGTACTCGAACTGCGGGTTCTGATGCGTGCCTGTCAGCCGGATGGACTGGTCGCACAGGTGATACAGGCCCGCTGCAAGAGCGAGGTTGAAGAGCATTCGCATCACTCGGCCTGGCACCGCTGTCCAAATCGCCATGGCACCGACACCTGCGAGCAGGGTGAGCGAATGCTGGACACTGAGGATGGACCAGGGGGTCTTGTAACTGAGCACAGAATAGCCGCCCAGCAGGACCAGGCTGTAAACGGAGAGGAAGACCAGAAAGGCCTGTTTCCCGGTGTTTTTGAACTCGCCGATCACGGAGTATCCCATGCCGATGACGGCCAGGCCCACGATGAGCGCCTCCGACCAGACCAAGGTATCCTTGTGCCAGACCAGCAGCATCAGGTAATAATGCCAGGGCTTCTCATGGCCGCTGCCGCCGCTGCGCTCCAGGTAGCTGATGTAGGTGGTGAAGCTGTCGGCGACGCCCTGCCAGTCACGAAAGCCATTGGAAAAGGCGGCCACAGAAACCAAAATGGCAGGCAGCACCACCCACAGCCAGGGACGTGCGGGTCTGTTTTTGGTCCGGGATGGCCCCAGGCTCATGCTGTTGCCTTTGCGAGGGGTGAACTCACCCACCAGGGCGCGGGCCACAAACCAACCCACCAGGGCCGCACCGACATTGAGGACAAATGTTTCCTTCGTCGCATGCTGAAAGCCCAGCGCACAGCCCCCGAGAATCAGCCAAAGCCGGCTTCCCCCCTGGGAGTAACGCCAGAAGCAGCCCAAGGTCAGGGAAACCAGCAGCACCAGCAGCATCTCCATGATGAAGTAGCGGCTGTAATAAACCATCATGGGGGAAACCGCCGTCAGCAGCATGGCCACCACCGTGCCATAGCGCCCCAGGGCATCGGCAAACAGCAGCACCGTCATCAGGACACCGAGCCCGCAGAGGGCCGCCACCATTCGCAGATTGGCCTCCGTCCAGGTGTCTGGGGAAGCCCAGCCCGCCAATTTGCCCCAGAGAATGCTCACCTGATGGAGCGCTGGCCCATGAAAGTCCTTCGGGTCATACTGAAAATGGCCGCTGTTCCAGAATTCACCCAACTTGATGCCCAGGATCGCTTCATCGGTGTGCATCGGTCGAAAGCCCAGGCTGTAAGCACGATAAAAGTAGGCCAGGCCCAAGGCCAGGGCCACGAGGAGGATGAAGCTGAGCAGCGATAAGGTGACTTCTTTGCGGGGGGCCATGTGCCCCTATGATGGCGGCTCTCAGCCTGCGTGCCAGCAAGAATATTGCCGGGAAGGTCCAGGCCGACGGCTTTCCTGGCTGTTTTTGGACTTTGTCGAGAGGCCGAAGGCCCCGAGATAACGCAAAACACAGCAAATGAGTGAAAAAGGGGGGCGAAAGCAGCGATTTGAGGTCAAAAAGACGGAAAAAACGCAAAAAGATGCATTTTCAGCTTGCATCCCTCAGGATCTGGTCCAGAATCACGGCCCAGCAAAAAGCGGGTGTAGCTCAGTGGTAGAGCACTTCCTTGCCAAGGAAGATGTCGCGCGTTCGAATCGCGTCACCCGCTCCAGTTCTAACTAACAAAGAACTGGAAGGCACCCTCAGCCAATTTCTCTATTTTCATGTTCGTTTGGTCCAAGCTGTCGTCGGAAAAATGGAGCGATGCCTGGGAGGAGCGTTTCGCAGGCAATGCCGCCCTGAATTTGGTCATCACCACCGTCCCTGGGCGAACCACGATCCGCGTGGAAGCCTATGCAGAAAAGCGCAAGGAAGTCCTGGCGGTGCAGAAGATGTTCGGCGGCAGCGTCCGTGAAATCAAAAACCGCAACTGGGCAGCCCTTTCTGCCGGTGCCATGCCCCCGATCCAGGTGCGAGGCAAACTCGTCATTTGCAGTGCCCGCTCAGCGGCTGAGCTTAAAAAAGCCCAGTCGGAGCAGGTGGGCAAAGAAGTCATCGGCATCCCTGCGGACATGGCTTTTGGCACGGGCCACCATGCCACGACGGCCACGGTGCTGCGCATGCTGGTGGATGCGGCGGCTCCCCTTCAGGGGCGTTCCTGGAAAATGGCCGATCTGGGCTGCGGGAGCGGCATCCTCGCCATCGCCGCCGCCAAACTCGGGGCCACGAAGGTCTGGGGCTGCGATTTTGATCCCAAGGCGGTGGAAGTCTCTGTGGACAATGCCAAGCGCAATGGCACCCCGGACATCAAGTTTACCGAAACCGACATCCTGAAGTGGAAGGCCCGCGAGCAATACGACATCGTCATTGCCAACATCTTTTATGATATCCTGGAGGCGGGGTTTCCTCAGATTGTCCGCGCCGTGAAGCCAGGAGGCACGCTCATGGTTTCTGGCATTTTAAAAACCCAGGCCACCCCATGTCTGGCCGTGGCCACCGCCTTGGGCATCCGTTGGGATCGCATCGTCACCCGAGGGAAGTGGGTGTCTGCCACCGGCATTTTGCCTGCCTGAAAGCCAAAGGGCGATCAGCCCGGTGACTGGTCGAAGGGGGAGACCACCTGCGGATAGTCGGTGAGCTGAACCAGTTGAATGCTGTAACGGCTGGCAATCGCATCGGCCTCGGATTCCGGGTAGTCATCGCGATAATAGACTTCCTTGATGCCGTAGGCGCAGAGCATCTGCATGCAGCTTGTGCAGGGTTTGGTCGTGCAGGCCACCAGCTTCACATTGCCACGGGTAAACAGACTGCACAGGTTCACTTCCGCATGGAGCATGTATTTGCGGCGGTCATCGCGGTCGATCCAAAATTCTGGATCCGCGTTGTAGCCGGGGGCCAGGCCATTGTAGGCGGTGCCAATGACACGGTTATCATAGTCAATCGCCACGGCACCGACTTTGCGAAAAGGATCCTCAGATCGCAGGCTGGCCACGTGGGCCAGTGCCATCGCGTATTCAGGGATCGTCAGTCGGGTCTTGGAATTTGGCATGGCCAGACAGAGCCGAAACGCCCAAAATCGTCAACGAAGAAGGCATGATTTGAAATAAATGTGACTACTGTTCAAATGATTTATTGCATGTGTGTTCAAAAGAACTATTTCTTTAAATACTTAATGCTTATGAACCAACAGCGTCACAATAAGATCTCCCGTCTCATTCGCCATCTCAAGCAAGTGATCCACACGGATAACGGATCGCTCGTTCGTCGTCGGGATTTGCTGTCAAGCCGTCAGGGAGACATTCAGCTTGAGCTCGACTTCGGGGATACACGCGGTGCGCTTGCGCGCCAGCGATGGCTGGAAGGGGGTGTCATTGAACCCTCGATATTGCATTAATCCTGATCAAAGAATGAAAAATCAGGAAATTTACCTGAGGCTCAATGCGTTTGAATGGGGCTCCAAGTGGTAAAAAAGTGATATTTGAATCATTCTCTTCGCTTCAAAGGTCGTTTTTAGGATAGACAAGCGGCATCACAGTTGCTTGTATCACTTTTTAGCGAATCGGAATTTATCCCCCCAATCTCCGCCTTTCCCTCACGTATGACAGCCCGCCCACCCCGTCCTCACCGCTCTTTGTTGATCGCCATCGCATTAGGCGGCGTGCAGTTGATGGGACTTTCTTCCGCCCTGGCTCAGTATGGTGCCTCTCCCACACAGACGGGCCTGTTTTTCGATGACCTTCGCGCTCACCAAAAGGCAGAACGCGCGGCCACGAATTCAGGCACTCGTGATGGCGATGTGACCTATGATTATAAGAGCGGCGTTTATCGCTCCAACGAAGACGATGGCATGGGCCAGCGCTCCACGGACTATCAGGCTGCCCGTGAGATCGCCCGTCCCTCTGTCCGCAGCGGTGGTGCAGCCTATTCCGCCCGCACGGTGGGTGACTACACCAACTACGCTGGCCAGTACACTTCGCCGACAGGCTTCTTCGCGCCGACCTACGTGTCAGATCCGTTCCTGAACGGTCGCCGCAACGTCAAGGTAGGGCCGATCAACGTCGGTTTTGGTCTCTACCAGGGTTTTGAATACAACGACAACGTCAATCGCTCGGGCACGGACCCGCAGTCGGATGTCATCAGCACCACTTTGCTGAATATTGATGCCAATTATCAGGTCACCCAAAACAACCGCCTGTCCATTTCGACGGCCATTGGGTTTGACCATTACTTCGACAATCCCGATCTCGCCCCCTACGGCGGCGGTGACTTTGTGCTGAACGTGCTTCCGGGCAGCACCATCGCCTTTGATATCAAGGCAGGTCCAGTGTTCATCACGGTTTACAACCGCACTTCTGTCCGTCCGGCTGTCCGCAATGACTTCGCCCTGACGCAAAACCAAGTGTTTGGGG
>DMMK01000715.1 GCA_003453085.1 Verrucomicrobiales bacterium | reverse complement strand
GGCGTGATGCCTTCCAGCTCCTGCACCCCACCTTTGGCAAGACGGAAGCCGGTCATCACCTCATCAAAGATCAGGACCGCACCGTACTTTGTGGTGATGTCGCGCAGCTTTTGCAGGAAACCGGGCTTCGGCAAAATGAGGCCCGCATTCGCTGGATAAGGCTCGACGATCAGCGCGGCGATCTCATGCCCTTTGGCTTCAAAGAGCTCTTCCAGGGCGGCTTCATCATTAAAAGGCAGCACACTCGTCAGCTCCGCAAAGGCCGCAGGCACACCCGCGCTGTCCGGGTGGCCATGAGTCAGCGCCCCGCTGCCCGCCGCCACCAGCAGGCTGTCTGAGTGGCCGTGGTAGCAGCCATCGAACTTCACCAGCCGGGAACGCCCGGTGAAACCGCGCGCCAGACGGATGGCGGACATTGTCGCTTCCGTGCCACTGCTGACCAAACGCACCTTTTTGACCGAAGGTACCCACTCACAAATCGTCCGCGCCATGTCCACCTCGTAAGGATTCGGGATGCCAAAGCTCACTCCGTCCTTTGCGGCCGTGTGGATCCCCTCGATGACGGAAACGGGCGCATGACCCAGAATCGCCGGGCCCCAGGTACCCACAAAATCAATCATCTCCCGCCCGTCCACATCCCAGATGCGGCATCCCTTGGCCCGCCGCACGAAGAAGGGATCCCCGCCGACATTCCGGAAGGCACGCACGGGCGAGTTCACCCCGCCGGGGATGTATTGCTTGGCGAGTTCGAAGAGCTTGGTCGAGAGGGGTCCGTTAGGCATTGGCAAACGGATACGCGAAAGCTCCCGCACGTCGAACAAAAGCTTTCCTGAACCCGTCAGACTTTGATAGTCTCACTCCCGTCATGAAAAAGGCCCCACTTTTCCTCGTGGTTTTTGGTTTCCTCGCCCTCGGCAGCGTGGCTTCCGCGCAGCTCTCCAGCTCGCGCAAATCCTCCCTCCTGGCCCCGGAACCCGGCACCATGGATGTGGAGGACATGCTGAAGAAGCCCGTCACTCTCAAGGTGCTGCAGGAATCTCCCATCTACAGTCGGTCCAAGATGGATCAGGCCCTCGGCTCCATGGCCCCCGGCACTTTGGTGAAGCTCGTCGGCCTTTCGGACACCGCTTACCGTGTGCGCGGCCGTGCGCGCCATGGCGATGTCTCCGGCTGGATGCGGATGGACGACCTGCTTTCCCCCGACCCCAACCTCGTCCCCAACCTCAAAAAACTCCACCAGCGCCAGACCGAAGTGGAGGCGCTGATCGCCGCCAAGCAAATCGCTCTCGGCATGACCAGCGAGGAAGTCCACGCCAGCCTGGGCAAGCCCAACCGCAAGTCCAGCAAGCTCAGCGCCAGCGGCAAGGAAGAGAAACTGGAGTACGTCGTCTATGACCGCATCCCCCAATATAGCACCGGCCTGGATGCCCTAGGCAGGCCCATCCAAACCGTCGTTTATATCAAAGTGGAGACCGGCAGCATGAGCGTGAACCTCAAAGAAAATGTCGTGGAAAGCATCGAGGAGACCAAGGGCAACCCCCTGGGCAGCGGCGGGGTGAAGATCGTCCCCGGCCCCATCTTCTTTGGCTGGTAGTATGACGCTTTACTGCATCGCCCGCAGCGCCTCGCGGATCAGCCTGTCCGCGCGCACCGGCTCGGTGCTGACCTTGACGAGCTCATTCACCGTCTTCTGCGCCTCGCTCTGCTTGTAACCCAGGGCGATCAGGCCCAGTACGGCATCGCTGATGGCCGCCTGTTTCGGATCATGCGTGCCACGCGCCACCTCGGCGGCCTGCCAAGCATCCACCACGCCCACCTTGTCCTTCAATTCCAGCACGATACGCTCCGCCGTCTTTTTGCCCACGCCCTTGATCCGTGCCAGGGCGGCCGTGTCATTGCGGATCACCGCATCTTTGAAAGCCGCTACCGGCATGCCGCTGAGCACGGATAGCGCCATCTTCGGCCCAATGCCGGAGACGCGGTCAATCAGCAGGCGGAAGAGGTCCCGCTCATCCTCCGTGAAAAAGCCAAACAGGGTGTGCTCGCGTTCCGTGACATGGTGATGCGTCAGCAGCCGCACTTCCGCGCCTTGCTGCGGCAGTTTGTCGAAGGTGGTCAGCGGAATGTTCGTCGCGTAACCCACCCCTCCGACATCCACGATGGCTTGATGCGGGTAGGCTTCGGCAAGTTTGCCACGGAGGAATGCGATCATGCGCTCCATGAAGCCGGGACTCGCCCCGCGTGCAAGGTCTTTGATGCTGGCGCAGCCGCGCGACCCATGCTCCATTGTGGTCCCATGAAACACTGCTTCCTCGCCGCTTTCTGCCTTCTCGGCGGCCTCATGGCCCAGACGCCCGAGCGCCGTCTGGAAGAACTGCTGATGCTGCCCGAGCCCGTCGTCATGCGCAGCGCTCTCTCCATCGTGCCCGAGGGCGCCGAACTCACCGTGCTCACACCCGCCAAGGAACTCACCGATGTGCCCGGCATCATGGCCTACTCAGCTGAGGATTTCAAAAAGCTGGGCCTCAGCGTCGAAACCTTTGCGGAGCGGGCCAAAAAGGTGGCCGACAAACGGCTGGCAGCCCTGAAACCGACCATCATCAAAGACGCGGCCGGCAAAGCCCAGTATGCCGTCTATCGCAGCGAGCAGCCCCTCATCGCCTCCCTGCTCATCGCCCCTTCCCTGCCCGCCGTTTTCGAAAAACTCTTCGGTCTTGAAATTTGGGTGGCCCTGCCAGATCGCCACTCCCTCTTCGTCTTCCCCGCCAAGCCCGAAGCCCTCGAAGAATTTGCCCCCGACCTCGCCGACCGCTTTCGCACCGATCCCCGCGCTGCCAGCCCGGAGATCTTTGCCATCAAAAAAGGCGGGGTGCCCAAGGTCGTCGGCAGCTTTGTGGAATAACAGAGCACCCACTGCAAAGCAAAAACTACAATGCGGCCAGCGATCCTGGCGTAGAGCGGGTTTGTCCGGCGCAAAAGCTCCCGAAAGCTCTGCCAGCGCACCGCCGGATTACCCGCCTTTCTGTGAGCCCTCGAAGCCCCCAAACAGCCTCGCCTTCAGCGTAAACCAGCATTCCACCCAAGCACCCAAAGCTCTAGTTAGGCCTAACAAGTAATGCTTTAAAAGACCAACTGAGGTTCCGCCTAACAAAAAACGCGGAACCCGTTTGCAGGTTCCGCGTTCTCAAGAATGTCTCCGTAAGACTTAGCTGATCACAGGCAATTCAAAGCCCTCGGCGTATTCGCCTTTGGCCTGCTTGTTCGCTTCTTCAGCGAACTCACCGATGAACTTCTCAGCCACAGGATCGAATTCCAGCCATGGGCCGACCTGGGCCATCTCGGCCTTCATGTCGATCTTGTTGGCCACGAGGTTTTCCACGAAGTGGTCGAAGGTTTCCTGGGCGGCCTTGCTGTTGCTGAGGCGTTCCTTGACTTCGTCGTTAGAGATCTGCTTGCCGAGGCGGTAAGAGATGTTGGCCATCTGGGCCAGGGCTGCCGCATGGTAGCCGTGGGAGACGTGCAGCACATCCTTCGTCAGCTTGCCGGCGCGGACCGAGTTGATGAAGTTCAGCATGTGGTCAGGACCGTCCTGGAAGTTTTCAAACTTATGGATCGCCTTGCCGTCGTTGTCGTAAGCCTTGGACTCAGCGACGAAGCCGCCTTCGCAATGGATGACGTTGCCGATACGAGGGGCAGAGGTCTTGCCATTGATGCGATAGACAGGCTCTGCGCCCTTGGCCCAGTTCATGTCCTTCATCGGCAGGCCGCGGTTGTCGAACAGCAGAGGCGCACCTTCAGCATAGTCATAGAAGGCCATCTGGTTGTTCGCCGTCTCGCCGTCGTCATCGTAGCCCCAGCGGCCACCAAAGCTCATCACGCGCTTCGGCAGCACGGAAGGATTGCCCAGGCCCCAGCGGGCGACGTCGAGCTGGTGTGGTCCCTGGTTGCCGATGTCGCCATTGCCATAGGCCCACTGCCAATGCCAGTCATAGTGGAACTGGGAACGGTTCACCGGCAGCATCGGGCGCGGTGCGGACCAGAGTTTGTAGTCGAGCTCACCCTGGGTGGACTTGCCATCCACACCCTTGAAGGTGCCAGCGGCGTACACGTCCTTCACAGGCACAGGAGCGTCCAGCTTGCCGATGCTCTTGCGGGCCTTGTAATTGATGCCACGGCTAAGGGTGGTCTTGCCGATCTGGCCGCTCTTGATGTATTCCATGGCGGAGGCCCAACCGAGGTCGGAACGGCGCTGCATGCCGTGCTGCACCACCAGGCCTTTTTTCTCGGCAATAGCAGCGGCGTCCACCAGCTTGCGGCCTTCCCACATGTTGTGGGAGACGGGCTTCTCGACATACACATGCTTGCCATTGGCGATCGCGGTCAGGGCGATCAGCGTGTGGCTGTGGTTCGGAGTGGCGATGGTCACGGCATCAATGTCCGGATCTGCGCAGCACTCGCGAAAGTCCTTATACTGCTTCACCTTGATCGGCGTCTCACGCTTACCGAGGGCGGCCACCTGCTTGGCCATCACTTCGCTGTCCACATCGCAAAGGGCGACAAGACGCACGCCTGGGATCTTCAGCAGGCTGCCGATGTGGCCAGAACCACGGGATTTGAAGCCGATGACGGCAACACGGACTTCACCGTTGGCACCGAGGGGTTTCGCCCAAGTGGGCAAAGTGGCAAGGCCGGCAGCTCCGGCGATCGTGCCGCGCAGGAACGTGCGGCGGCTGGTGTTTGCTGAGTTCATGACGAAGATATGGTTAGGTTTGGGCACGCGGATTCGCTCCGCACGTCGCGGTAAATCACAGCTTACTCAATACGACAGAGAAGGTGCAACCTTTCTTCTGACGTGACGCCCGAATCGGATACTTTTATGCCAAAGGCCGCAGTAAGCGCATTCTTTAGCGCCTACGGCCTAACCAAAAGCATGTCAATCGTTGAAGAAGTGGCGGCCAGTCGCCCCTGCTTCCGTCTTGTTGTCCACTTCCCAGTAAACGTCTTCGAAGATGGCTTCAGGCTCCGGATAGGGGCTGGCTTTGGCGAATTCTGCTGAAGCTTCCGCTTCTGCCTGAGCTTCGCGGTCGATCTTCTTCAGCTCGTCTTCCGTCGCCACACCTTCCGAAAGGAGGTTGCGTTTCCAGACCTGGATGGGGTCGTGCTCCTTCTGGTACTTCTCTACCTCTTCCTTCGTGCGGTACTTCAGCTTGTTCGCATCTGCCACGGAATGGCCTTCCCAGCGATAGGTGGCGATTTCCAGCATCGTCGGCTTGCTCTCATTGTGGGCGCGGTCAATCGCCACCTGCACGTGAGCACGCACGTCGTAAAGATCTTCACCGACGAATGAATCCCAGGCCATGCCATAACCTTCGGCGCGCTTGGCCAGATTTTCATTGTAGGCGGAGGAGCGCTCCTGGCTGGTGCCCATGGAATAGCCGTTGTTTTCGATGACGTAAATGACCGGCAGATCCCAGAGGGCCGCCAAGTTCAGGGATTCATGAAATGCACCCTGGTTCACAGCGCCGTCACCCAGAAAGCACATCGCTGCGCCTTTGAGGCCGCGATACTTCAGACCGTAGGCGAGGCCCAGGCCGAGAGGAGTCTGCCCGGCGACAATGCCGTGGCCACCCCAGTAATTCTTGTCAGGCGCAAAGTAGTGCATCGAACCGCCCTTGCCTTTGGAGCAACCGGTGGCCTTGCCAAAAAGTTCCGCCATGCACTCATTCATGGACATGCCCACTCCGAGAGCGTGGGCGTGGTCGCGATACGCGGTGATGACGTGATCGTTGTCACCCATCAGGGAAGTGCAGCCAATCGCCACGGATTCCTGGCCGATGTAAAGGTGAAGGAAACCACCCATGCGACCGGCCTGATAATGCTGGAGGGAAACCTGCTCAAAACGACGCACCCGCACCATCTTGCGATACAGTTCAATCTTGTCTGCCGCAGTCAGTTTGGCATTGATCGGAGCATCAGCAGATTTGGCAGAAGGAGCTTTCTTGGTGGCCATAGTTGAGGGAAGAAGATACTAGCCGGATGAAGGGGGGAAGCAAGTCAGGAGTCCGCTGAAGCCAACAGAACCTGGACAGCTACACCCTTCTAAGTAGCATGGATGATGCCTGCTTTTTGGAAGCCTGAAGACTGCCACCTTCACCTCGGCGCGGAGGCAAATCTCTCCTCGGCATTACCGGGCTGGGTGGCTACCAAAGTCTTTCGTCAGGATCTCGCCCAACCCGGTTTTGCCTGCCTCAGCCTGCCCGGCCAGGTGGATTCCTTTCAGCTCCGGCGGACAATGGCTTGGCTGAGAGAACAGTTGTCCCGACTGTTTCAAACCACCTATGGCCAGTCTTTGGCTTACTATTCTCTGGGCCGTTTTGACCAAAAGAAAACCACCCGTCTGCATCTGGACGGCGGCCCCGCCTGCTCTTTTTTGATGCTCGGTTATGAGCCCAGCGAGGTCACCAGCCGTTTCCTCATTTCCGATTACTCCCGTTGCGCCGCGGATCTGGGTCTGTCACCTCGTGAGTTTTTGGAGCTTCGGAACCCCATGTTCACCGAGGAAGGGAGAGAGGCTTTGCAAGCCTACACCCAGGAGCTGCCCGGCTGGGACGATGCCCAAACCCGGATCGTGATCCTCAACAACAGCTCCCTTCCAGCAGGTTCTCCCCTGCCCGGTCTTGGCATCCTTCATGGCGCTGAAGTGCTGGAGGTCCCGAGCCCTGGCACACCCAGGATCATCAATTCCACCATGTTTGTCACCCACCCAGAGGCCGCTGCCGAGACGGACGCAGCCCTGAAAACCTTCCTGGAAACAGACGCCATTTCAGGCCAAATTCTCTGAAACCAAGCCCCCCGATCACCCTGCATGAGCGCCACACCTTCTGACAATCCTGCAGAACGGGCAATGATCACCACGCTGCGAGTTTGGTTTACCTGGCCGCTGAGTGGGGCAGCAGCGCTGTTACTCGCTTCACTTTTTAAAACCAAACTAGGAATTTCGGGAGGCATCAGCCAGACGTGTTTCCTCGCCTCATACGTGGCCATCGCTTTCCTTCACGTCGCTTTGCTGCTCGGGACAGCATCGTCGCTCTGAGCCAAAAAGAGAGGTGTTACCAGGGTTTCATCGCATTAGTCATGGTCCTTTTGGCCCTTTTGATCTCGGTTCCGATGAGCCTTATCTTTCTTTCGGCCATGGCCCAGAGTTCCTAAACCAACCTCTTTTTGTTCCACATGGAACAAT
>DMMK01000403.1 GCA_003453085.1 Verrucomicrobiales bacterium | reverse complement strand
GGGCAGTCTCAACCTGCGACCATGATGGAGTACCATCGTTTCTCACATGATGCGATGGCCACCACTTTTGAGGTCATCATCGCCCAGGGGGATGTGGATGCGGTCTATGCAGCCCAGGCGGCCCAGGCAGTCTTTGCGGAGATCGACCGTCTGGAGGATGAGCTGAGCCGCTTCCGCCCTGGGAGTGATGTGGCGCGGCTGAACCAGCTGCGCGCTGGGGAATGCGTGTCCGTTTCCCTGGCGGCGTGGGACTGCCTCAGCCTGGCCAAAACCGTGCATGAGGAAACCGACGGAGCCTTTGACATCACCATCGGTCCGCTGATGCATCTCTGGCGCAATGCCGAGGGCAATCTGGTGGAGCCGGAGGCCGAGCGCCTGGCACTCGCACGCGACAGCGTCGGCAGCCAGTTGTTTGAACTCTGCGAAGAAGGTTTCCTCGTTCGGGTGCTGGCAGACCACATGATTTTCGACCTGGGAGCCGTGGGCAAAGGCTATGCGCTGGACCAGGCTGTGCAGGTGCTGCAGGACTGGAGCATCACCCGTGCTTTTTTGAATGCGGGAGACAGCACGCTGCTGGCCCTGGAAAGCCCCGAGGGCGAAGAGACCTGGGCGGTCACACTGGCGGATGAATCCCAGGAGAGGAAGCTGAAGGACCGCGCCCTCAGCGGCAGCGGCTTCATGGTCAAAGGGGCCCACATCATGAATCCGCGCACGCTGACGCCCGTGCCCATCCAGGGGAAACGCAGCTATGCCCTGGCCCCCACCGCCGCGCTTTCGGATGCCCTTTCCACCGCCTTCATGGTGATGAGCCCCGACGAGATCAGGACACTGTGCGAACGCTGTCCTGAAGTCGAGTGGCTGGAGATTTGAGCCGCCCCGCAGAGGTCACTTCTTCACGGCATCCCAGACACGGGTGTACTTCGCCAGATCCACCCCCAGATCCTGGATGACTTCGCTCCTGGCCTTGATGTCTTCAGGAATCGTCACCGCCGGATTTTGCAGGAACTCCGGGCTCACTTTTTTCAGTGCTTCCAGGTTCGGGCAAAGGTAGCCCATCCACTCCATGTTCTCCGCCGCGATGTCAGGCTCGAGAAGGAAGTTGATGAAGGCATGGGCCAGGGCTGGCTGTTGTGCCGTCTTTGGAATCACCATCTCATCGCAGCTCATCGTCACCCCCTGCTGGGGAATCAGCAGGCGGACTTTGCTGTTCTCCTGGGCCACCTGAAACAGGTCGCCGCTATAACCATGGACGAGCAGGAACTCGCCCGAATCGAGCCCCGCCTTGTAACCTTCGTTGTCAAATTTGGCGATGTTGGGCTTCCATTTCAGCAACACGTCACGGGCTTCCTGAAGCTGTTTTTCATCGCGTGTATTGATGCTGTAGCCCAGGCTTTTCAGCGCGGCACCGATGGTCTCGCGCATGTCATCCAGCAGCGTCATGCGGCCGGCCAGGGACTGGTGCTCAAAAACCTTCCAAGTGTCTGGATCTGCGGGCAGCTTGTCCTTGCGGCAGGCCAGGATGGCATAGCCCACCGTGTAGGGCACGCTGCGCTTCATGCGGCGGTCATGGATCTTTTCCAGGACCGATGGATCGACATGCTTCATGTTAGGCAACAGGGTGCTGTCGAGATCCAGCAGCATGCTCTCCGTCTCCATCACCTGGATCATGTAGCTGGTGGGAAAGATCACATCGTAACCGGAAGCGCCTGCCTTCAGCTTGGCAAACATCGCCTCGTTCGAATCGAAGGTGTCCACCACCACCTTGCAGCCATGCTTCTCTTCAAACTTCTCCACAACCTCGGGCGAGACATAGTCGGCCCAGGTATAAACATGCAGGGTCTCGGCTGCGGCCAGAGGCAGCGCCGCGATCAGGATCAGGAACAACTTCATCATCCTGGGATGAAACGCGGTCCACGCCCGACGGCAAGCGAATGCATGCAAAACAAAAAGGGCTGCACCGCCCGGTATCGCCGGAGGGTGCAGCCTTAAAATGCAGCCTGCTATTTGAACATGGCGTTCGCCTTGTCCCCACCGCTGAGGACGTAGGCGAGGAGGTCGAGAATCTCTTCCTTCTTCAACATGGCCAGCAGCATCGGGGGCATCGGGGAGACCTTGCTCGGCTCGATGCTTTTCACCTCTTTGCGGTCCACGTTGGTGCGCTGGTTGGGGTCGCTGAGGTCTGTGTTCAGAGTGACGCTGTCACCGCTGAGATTGACCACCACGCCGCTGAACACTTCACCATTATTCTTGGTGACCACGATGGGGGCAAACTGCTCGTTGATCTCCTTGCTTGGATTGATGATCTGATCCAGCAGATCGTGCGGGCTGTAACGTCCGCCGGCACCGGTGAGGTCAGGTCCATTCATGCCGCCGGCATTGCCAAAACGGTGGCAGGCATAGCAGGCGGCAGCACCGAACATTTTGCGGCCATTGTCGAAGTCCCGGCCTTTCATGCCGGTCTTGGTGGCGGCGCTGAGTTCCTCCAAGGTCCACATGGTGGGCGTGCGGCCGACCAGCATGGCACCGACGTTTTCGATGGCGGATTTGCGCTCCGGCTTTTTGGCGATGAGGGCGGCAAGCTGGGTCTTCTCCGCCTCCGTAAAGGTGGCGAGGCTGTCATTGCGAATGAACTCGATGAACTTGTCAAAGCTCGCGCCTCCCTTGTAGTTGGCCGCTTTCAGGAACCACTCGAGCTGGGCAGTGCGCAGCTCCGGCGTCCAGCCTGCCTTCAGCATGCGGAGACTGCGGGCGAATTCCATCTGGGGCTCCTGGCTGTCTGCCGCTGCAATGAGGGCCATGCCTTTGGCGGCGGTGTTCGGTGCCTGGAGGTAGGCCAGGGTTTCGCACAGCAGCCAGTTCAGCTCAAAGCTCTCGGCTGGAAAAGCAGGGGCCAGTTTGGCAATGATGGCGTCCACGGTGGACTGATCCGGATTGCCAAAACGATGGAGGATGATCTGGGTGAGGCGCACGTAAGTGAGACGCTGTTCAGCCGAGAGGCTGGCCCAGTCGAGCTTCAGCATAGCCGCCAACATCTTGTCGCGGCTGGCGGTATTGATGGCCGCACCTTCCGGGCGGTGCCCCACACTGCTGCCCGTCACACGAGTCAGGGCCAGCAAGGCTTCCAATTGGCGGCCAGCATCGGACTCTGCGAGAGCCTTGGCTTCCCACTCAGCCACGGGCTGGTGCTCCAGGACCACGCGTGCGGCGGTGCGGATAAAACGGTCCTTGTGGTTCAAATGCGGCCAGGCTGCCGCCACCGCTTTAGGGTCCTGCTTGCCATGATAGGCCTCAAGCTGATGACGCAGGCTACGTTCAGGCGTGGTCTTGGCCGTCATGTCCACAGGGGAGGTGTCCTCACTCCCCACGTAAGTGACCCGGTAGAGACCTGACTGCACACGGCGGCCGCCGATGGCAAAGTACATGGCCCCA
The DNA here is from genome assembly GCA_003453085.1 of Verrucomicrobiales bacterium. GTDB lineage: Bacteria > Verrucomicrobiota > Verrucomicrobiia > Verrucomicrobiales > Verrucomicrobiaceae > Prosthecobacter. The sequence continues at coordinate 671 of DMMK01000403.1, read as the reverse complement.
TCTTTCGGATGAACGATGGCATCCGTCAGCGGCAGCGGCGAGCCTGTGATGAAGTCTTCCTTGACCGCGCTGTAGGTGGAGCCGTCTTCCTTCAGATGCACGGCATAGAGTTTCCCCCAACTCCAGTCCATGATGTAATAGGCCTTTTGATACTTGGCAGGAAACTTTGCCCCATAACCAAAAGTGGTACCGGTGGGGGAACCTGGGCCGATGTTCAGCGTGGCTGGCAGATTGTCCGCGTAGAACTCAGGATACTTCCCTGCCCCGTTGCGCCAGCCATATTCGCCACCGCTGACGACGTGGTTCACACGGGTCGGGCGGTACCACGGCGTGTTAAAATCATACTCCATGTCTGCATCATAGGTGAAAAGTTCACCATCGCTGTTGAGGCCCGCGTCATAGATGTTGCGGAAGCCGGAGGCAAAGATTTCAAACTGCTTACCGTCCGGGGACACGCGGTAGATGATGCCGCCTGGGGCCAGCACATGGCGGTTGTGACCACGGCCATCCGGCATGCGAGGCAGCAGATGATCGTCTCCTCAAACCTTCGGCGCAGGAGAACTCGCAGGCGTGCCGGCGATCGCACCTTCGTTGAGCACAGCATTGTTGCCGGTGATGAGATAAAGGGCCTTGCCATCCGGCGTGGGCAGCACGGCATGCACGCCATGGTC
>DMMK01000683.1 GCA_003453085.1 Verrucomicrobiales bacterium | reverse complement strand
AGAATGTGTATAAGAGACAGCCCTGGCGCTTGCTTTCATCGGCAGCTTCCATGAAAGCGTAGATTTCCAGGGTTTCCTCAGGAGTCACCGGGGCCTGACCGGTGCGGAAGAAATGCACGGCGGCAAACAGCAGTGGGTCATATCCATCGTAGGCACCCACCGGGGATTCGCCTTTGTCACCGATGGCCTTGCCACCATAGCCTTTGCCCTCGGTAAAGGTACCGGTGCGCCCGCCTGCCCAGGTGCCCGTGACCATGATTTTGCCATCGGCGGTGGTACCGCGTTTCACGGAGAGGCAGCCTGTGCCCATCGTGGTGAAGAGGCTCTCCACTCCGTGGATGCCATACCAGAAAAGATCTGGATGCGTGGCCTCCAGCGAGGCAGGGCTGAAGGTCTCTGCCTGCTTCACGGTGCCGATGCTGCCCGCGCGGACGGCCTGGGTGTTTTTGCCAAACCGAAGCGATGAAGAGGAGAAGACGGGCACACCGGCTTTCTTGGCTTCATCAAAGATCTTGATGGCATCCACGAGGGTACCAGCGATGGGCTTGTCAATGAAGACAGGCTTGCCCGCCTTCAAGCAGGGAAGCAACTGCTCTAGGTGAGGGCGGCCATCATTGGTCTCCAGAAACACGACATCCACCTTATCCAGCAAGGCATCAATGCTGGGGACGATTTCGACGCCCAGGGCCTTCACTTTCTCGGTGTACTCCGGCACGCGCTTGACACTGCCTTCGATGTCCTTGGAACCCTGCGGATAGGCGGCGACCATGCGCACTCCCATGACTTCCGGCTTCTGAGGGTCGGTGTTCAGGGTCTTGGTAAAGGACAGTACGTGCGAAGTATCCAGGCCGATGATGCCGGCGCGGATGTTTTGAGCCGAAGCGGCAGTGGTGGCCAGCACGGCCACGGCGAGAGTGAGAAGGGTGCGAATCATGGAAGCCAATCATACGCGACCACGACGGTGTACTTTCCTCGATAAGGCGATTCGTGACATCCGCACAGGGATGCGTCACAATCGGCGAGGTTGCGCATCCCCTTGAAGGCAGGCTCATCGAATGAGAGCGGGTGGCCATGAGCCAAAGAGGGGCCGGAATGCGCCAGGAGTCCCTTCAAATGATACTTCCATGCCCAAGACGGGCCGCCGGGACGGTATTGGAGCATCTTGTGCTGAGCAGTGGAGCAACCCCCCACTGCAAATGCGTTTTGTACTTTCCCCGTTGGTTGCAATCACGGCGGCCTTGATGGCCAGTCCGTCTGTCCAGGCACAGCCCCCCCTGTTTACCTGGGATGGAAATCTGGGCACCTCCGGTGTCATTGACAATGCCGCCGGCACCTGGAATCTCACGGACCTTCGCTGGTATGATGGGGCGGCTTACCAGACATGGTCGGGCAGTGCCATCGCCCAATTTGGCAGCGCCACTACGAATGCGGGTGCGGCCATCACGGTGAATGAGGCCATCTCACTCTCAGGCCTGAATTTCCTGCCCATCTCCGCCAACCTGCCGAGTGCCAACCTGGCCTATTCCTTCATCGGCAGCGGTTCGCTGAATTTCGCTACTGGCTCCGTGCTGAGCATCTCCTCCGGGGCCAGCAATGGCAGTTCCGGATTCGTTCAGGTGAATGTGCCGCTGGCAGGGCATAATTTGGTGATGAACAAACCGGAAGGCACCCTGCTGGGCTACATCAATCTCAATGTGGCCAATCCCAACCTCACCGGCACACTCACGCTGAAAAGCTCCGCCGATGTGACAGGCGGCATTTATCTGACGGTGAATTCCACACGCTTTGCAGGACTGGAACGGATGGTGGTGGAACCGGGCTCCGTGGCCTCCACCTCGGGCTCAGGCAACTTTGCCCTGCCGATGACGATTGCCGGGATCGGCGGTGCCCAGTGGGGTGCCATCCGGGTGGGGACTTCGGGCACCAACTTTACGGGAGGCATCACGCTGAGCGGCGATGCCCGATTTCACACGCACATCAATGTGCTGAACGCCGTCATTTCATCCCCCATCACCGAGACACCCGGAAGCAGCAAGACCTTCACCCGCACAGCCTATTCTCCCGTGCTGACGACTTCCGTTCTCGCCACGACCTACAGCGCGGCCAACACTTACACGGGCGGCACGGTGCTGGGTCGGTTGACCAGCCTCACAAACACGAGTGAAACGGTGGCCACGGAAGGCGGGCTGAACATCCTGGACTTCACGGCTGCCTCTGCCCCGGATAACAACATTTTCTACAACGGCACCACCCCTGGTGCATTGACCCTCATCGGCGGGCTGGTGACCCCCACCGTCCTGCGGATGAACGGGGCGGCTGGCGAAAGCAACAGCCAGAGCTTCGGCGGCCTGAATGTACAGCAGGGTGCCACAGCCATTGAAGTTTTCTCCGGCACAGGTGGCAGTGCCAGCCTGGCGCTGGGGGAAGTGGTGCGCAGTGACCTGAGCGCCCTGGCCATCCGTGGCCCGGCAGCCGGCAGCATCACGGCCACGGTGGGAGGTTCGGATAATGCCTTCATCGGCCCCTGGGCGACTTACACGAGTGCGGATGGAAAGACCAGCACCTGGGCAGGTCTGACTGACGGGGCGGTGGGCCATTTCACTGGAACGGCGGAGCATGCCACCGGAGTTCCATTGGCCGAGAATCCCACAGCTCACCTGCGGCTCTCCTCCCTGTCAACGGGCGAGGTTTCCTTGGCTGCACCGTTGACCAGCATCGCCACCCTTTCCATGACGGACAGCACGGCGGACCGGGTGCTGAACATCGGCGGAACCAACACCCTGCGGCTGGGTGAAACCGGTGGCCTCCAGGTGGTGAACGGCGCTCGCCATCTCACCGTGGGCCAGCCGGGAGATGGCAGCAGCCTAACCGCAGGTGCAGCAGACAATGCGGCGGGCCAGGTGATCCTGACCAATCTCTCCGGCAGCAGCGCACTGACGGTCAACTCAGGGATCAAGAACAACGGCACGGGCATTGTGTCATTGATGATCAATGGCAGTGGCCGAACCATCCTGACCGGAGCCAGTAGCTTTACCGGCACGGTGGCCGTGCACAGCGGAATCCTCGAAATTCGGAACAATACTTCGTTAGGCGCTGCGGGCAGCAGCATCACCAAGGTGATGACCGGGGCCTCGCTGAATCTGGCCGGTGACATCACCGTGGCGGAGAACATTCAGGCCAATGGCCAGGGCATCGCACTGGATGGGGCCATCCGCAACCTCAGCGGCACCAACACCCTTTCCAGCGTGCTGCGCCTGCAAGGGGCGGCCAGGATCGCCTCCGACAGCGGCACGCTGATCCTCAGCGGCATCACGGCGCAAAACAGTGGCCAGGGCCTGACCTTCAGCGGCAATGGCAACATTGATCTGCGGGGCAATCTGGCCCTGGCCACTGGCACCGTGACCAAGGAAGGCCGAGGCACCTTGACCCTGAACGGCACCAACACCGCCACAGGCACCACGACCGTGACCAATGGCACGCTGAGCCTCAACTTCGCCGGCACCACGGCCCCGGCAGCGAACATGCTTTATACCGGTGTGACGGCGGCAGCGCTTTCCCTGAGCAACAGCTCCACCCTCATCCTGACTGGAAAAAGTGGGGCCACCAACAGCCAAGCCCTGACCACAGTGACAATGGGCACGGCTGGCAGCTACCGCATTTCGGCCCAGCAAAATGGAGCCACGAGCCTGAGCCTGAACTTCACCACGATCACTCGACCAGCCGCCGCAGTCATGCGGTTTGACCTGCCCACCACAGGGGCTATCACCACGACAACCGGGTCCAACAACACCCTGCTGACCGGCACGGGAGGCGTGGCCTATGCCACCGTGGGGACCAGCGACTGGGCAGCCACGGCCACTTCTGCCACCGCCTCCCGGAACATCGTGGGTCTTTCCAGCATCAGTGGTTATACCGCCAGCACGGCCACAGCCCTGGAGGGAAATGCGGACATTGCCGCCAGCGTCACCACGACCACCCTTTCGGCAAACACCAACCTCTCCAGCCTGCGGTTCAACCAGCCCCAGGCGACGACCATCACGCAAGATGTCGCCGGGCGCATCCTGACCACGGGGGGCATCCTGGTGACTCCCGAAGTGGGGGCGAATGACGTCACCATCGCAGCCAGCACCCTGCGTGCACCCACCTCAGCCGCAGATCTGGTGATCATTCAAAACAACACGCAAGGCTTGCTGAAGATCACCGGCAAGATCAGCAACAACGCCGGTGGCACAACAACCGGCCTGACCAAGGCCGGACCTGGAACGCTCCTGCTCGAGTATGCGGCTGGTTATCTGGCTGGTGACTACAGCGGTGCCACCCGCATCCTGGAGGGCACCTTGCAACTGGCCTCCAGCACAGGCAACACCCTCGTTTATCCGGTGTATCACAGCGGCATCTTCACCCTGGGTTCTGGCGCGGCGAGCGGCAGGCTGGTGCTGGGCAGTGGCACGGTGCCGATCACCCAATACGGCGGCCTGCGCGCGGAGGGCTATGGCACCGGCAATGCCCTGGTGGGCGGCAGCAGCAATTACTCCACCTTTTTGACCTATGCGTCAGGCACCCATGATTTCCGCAATGGTTACATCGGGGGGCCTGGCCTTCATGAAGACAATCTGAACCTAACCATCAGCATCGGCACCACCCAGCTCGGTCCAGCGAACACGTTCAAAGGAAAAACGATCCTTTCACGGGACACCGTGGAAGTCACCCGTCTGGCCGATGTGGGCCTGCCCAGCTCTCTCGGCACGGGCAATGCCAACGCTTCGGCAGCCGTCATTGAAATGACAACCCTCAGCACCACGGCGGTGAACATCGCCGCTGTCTCCACCCTGCGTTACATCGGCAGCACGGATTCCGTGACCAACCGCCCGGTCTCCATCACCAACAGCGATGTCATCCGCGATGTCTTGTCCGTCACCGCCAACATCGAAAACACAGGCACCGGGACAGTGAAGTTCACCAGTCCCTTCACGGCAGGAGGGAGCAACCTGGCACCACGCTACCTGCGCCTGGGTGGCAGCAATAAGGGGGCGAATGAAATCGTCAGCATTGGCAACACCCTTCCCGCTTCAGGTGCACCCGGTGTGGTGCTGGAAAAGTATGGCAGCGGCACCTGGATGCTGACCGGCGGCAGCACGCACACGGGGGGCACCTATGTGAATGAGGGCACCCTGCTGGCCGGAAATACGGCGGGATCTGCCACCGGGGTGGGCAGCGTGTTCGTGCAGCCGGGTGCGACCCTGGGCGGCACGGGACGCATCGCTCCAGAAGCAGACCAATACATCACCATCAACGGAGGCACGCTCAGCGTCGGCAACAATACCCTGGCAACTCCAGCAGCGGGCAGGCTGGAAATCTCCATGAGCGGCAGCAGCGCGATGCTGATGGAGGGGACGTCCTTTTTTGACCTGGACCTTTTCGCCGGGGCAGGCCTGGGCCTGGACCAGTCTGGCAATGCGAATGCGGCAGACCTCCTTGTCGTGACGAACACGCTGAGCCTGGGAACAGGAACCACCCTGCGCGTGGGCAATCCTTTGCAGATGACCGGATTCGCCCCTGGCGATACCTGGAAGCTGTTTGACTGGAGCGGACTGGTGGAGCCTGTTTACGGAACCTTTGCGCAGGCCGATCTGCCGTCTCTGAGCCCTGGCCTGATGTGGGACCTGAGCAACCTGTACACGCAGGGCACACTCATGGTGACGCTGGTGCCTGAACCTTCGCGGCCCATGCTGCTGGTCCTTGCAGGCGGCCTCTGGCTGGCGCGGCGTAGAAGAGCCCCTGAGGCTGAATGCGCAGCATAAAATAAAAGCCCCGCAGAACCTGCCCGAGGATAACCTCAGGTACAGCTCATGCGGGGCAAAGGCCACGCCGCCCGAAAAGGCGGCATGGAATCAAAGTTGGTTAGCTCAGTCCACCAGCGGGTGAAGGTTTTCCTTGCACCACTGGCCGTTCTGCTTGGTCACACCATCGGGATCTTCGACGGCGATGTGGGCCTCATCTTCACAGATGATCCAGCCTTCGTATTTGCGGGCGACAAGCCACTCGGTGATCTTGTGGAAGTCGAGCTTGCCTGTGCCCATCTGGGCCCATGGCTCAGGACCATCGCCAGAGTAGTCCTTGTAATGGATGTGGTTCACCAAGTGCTGGAATTTGTTCAGCGTGGCGATGACATCCATGCCGCCACGGATAATGTGGCCGACATCAGGTGTCCAGCCGGTGACCTTGGGGTCGAGGCTGCTCAGGACCACGTCGTAGTCCTCCTGGGTGCGGACCAGGGAGGGCGGCGGGCTGTTTGGATGGTAGGAGGCCTTGATGCCCAGGTCAGCAGCGCGCTTGGAGACGTTGTTCACGTTGCGGGCCACATTCAGGCGGCGGCGCTGAAGGTCGTTTTTGCGGCCGCTTGGCAGAGTGACGGTGCCCAGCATGGAACCGGGGAAATGTTTGAGGAGGTCGAGGGTGAAGTCCGCCGCAGCCTTTTCAGCCGGGGTTTCCTCTTCCGCATCCCAGGCGCAGACGAGAGCCAGACCGGCCAGCTTCATATTGTGGGCCTGGAGAGCGTCCTTGAGACGGATCGGATCACAGAAATCACCCAGCCAGTATTTGCCACAGCCCAGGGCGCTTTCGGAGATTTCGAGCACCATCGGCTCGATGCCTGTGAAGCCTGCTTCAGAGGCCACCTTGATCATGTGGTCCAGTTTGTTGTCGTAGCCCTTGCCGGTGCCCTGCATGAACCAGGTGTAAACCTGGGAGCCAAATTCGATTTTTGCCATAAGGTAGGGGTTGCTGTCGGTTGTTGGTTTGAATCGCTAAAAGACGCGCCTATTTCCAGCGCGGGCGGTATTGGAAACGACGCGCCAAAGGATGTCCAGCAGCGAATTTCATCCGATGCCCAGGCCATGCAGAAATTGCCGTCATGGTACAGAGATAAGGCGAGCCCTCTTGAGACTCGCTGAATCGTGACTTAAGCATGGGTTTCCCCGTCCGCATGATCCGCAATCTCATTCTCGACTGGTCCGGCACGCTGGCCGATGACCTCGGTGCCGTCATCACGGCCACCAACCGTGTCATGACCCACTACGCGAAGCCCGTCCTCAGCCGGGAGGCGTTCCGGGAAATCTTTCGGCTGCCTTACACAGAGTTTTACCGCGACATCCTGCCGGATGTCCCCCTGGCAGACCTTCAGGCGCTCTACCTGAAACATTTTCCTGAAGACGACAGCCATGCGGTGCCGATGATCGAGCACGCGCCGGAGTTCCTGCAGTTTGCGGCGGATACCGGGCGGCGCATGTTTGTGTGCAGCAGCGCACCTTTGGAACATGTGCTGGCGCAGGCCCGGGTGAACGGGGTGGACCATTTCTTTGAGCACCTGCACTGCGGGGTCATCGACAAATGTGCGCATGTCCACGATCTGCTGGCGAAACATGGACTGGCACCTGAAGAGACAGCCTTCGTGGGGGACATGCGGCATGACATCCATGCCGGTAAAGCGGGTGGCCTGACCACCATCGCCACGGCCACAGGTTATGAATCGGTGCCCACGCTCATGCAGGCCGAGCCGGATATTCTGGTCAGGAACCTGTCGGCTTTGACACATCTGATGCGCTCGCTGACAGTGGGTGCATGAGTTCCCCTGCCCCCGCTGATGAAATCCTGATCCAAGGGCTGGATCTGCCTGTGCAAATCGGCGTTCCGGAAGAAGAGCGTGCCGCCTGGCAGACCCTGCAGGCCGATATCACGCTGCAGGTAGCGACGAAGTTCGAGGACATGGAGGACAATCTGAGGCTGACCACGGACTACTCTG
>DMMK01000682.1 GCA_003453085.1 Verrucomicrobiales bacterium | reverse complement strand
ATGAAAGCAAGCGCCAGGGCGGAGCCGAGGTGACCCTAAAGTCCGTCATGGACAAGGCCCAGGCTGAAGCTCGCAAATAAGCTTTAGTCCGATTTCATTTTCACCTTCTTGTTAGGCCTGTCATCTGCGGATGACAGGCCTTTCTTTTTTTGCAGGTAAGTCAGACCTTGTATTTCATGTCTGAACGTCTCTTTGTTACCTTCATGAACAAACCTGCCTGCCCGATGTGTGAAATGGAAGACATTCTGGATCACACCGATCGTTTTGAATGCGCCACTTGCGGTCATGAATGGCCGCATGAAGCCGAGCCCGAGGCTCCTGACGCAGCCCGTGTGGTGAAGGATGCCTATGGCCATGTGCTGGCCGATGGTGACATCGTGGCCATGATCAAGGATCTCAAGCTGGGCGGCACCTCCCAGGTGCTGAAGGTGGGCACCAAGTCCAAGCCCATCCGCCTGGTGGATGGTGATCATGAAATCTCCTGCAAGATGGAGGGGCTGGCCATTGCTCTGAAGGCCTGTTTTGTGAAAAAGGTGACCGTTTAGCAGAGGTTTATGGGGCAGGGGAATAGGGGCTCCTCCTGCGAGAGCGATGCCTCAAAAGGGGCAGAAGGAAGATTTTTTGGCGAAGTTGAATCCAAAGGCGCACCGCCGCCGGATCACCCCGCCAAGGATGGTCACGCCGGGTTCAATCACGGACCCGGGCAGACCATCGCAATCCTCCATCTGCCTACCATGAAGACACCCACCGCTCATTCCCGTGCGCTTGCCGTGCCGCCCCGCTCTGCCACGGCCCTACCCGGTCAATGCAGGGCGACCAGCCCACATACCGCTTCCACCTTCAGACCTTGGCTCTGTGGCCTTCTCTGTACATTGGCGCTCCCCTGGGCCCATGCGGCAGACCCGACCACTCCGGTTTACCTTTTGAATGAGGACAACACGCTGGCTACAGCGACCCTGGGCACCGTCTCCACACCGGGTGCGGCCATCCCGGTCACGGGGGTGCAGATGGGGGATGTTCTCGTCACCCTGGACGTGCGGCCGCAAAATCAGGCACTGTATGCCTTGGGCGTGAATGCCGTGGCTGATACGGTGAGCCTCTATCATCTTTCTCCAGCCACAGGCCTGGCTGTCTTGCTGGGCACGGCTTCCACTCTGGCAGATGGCGCAGGTCTCCCGCTCGATCTGCCTGCTACCGGCTGGGACATTGACTTCAATCCCTCCGTGGACCGCGTACGGGTCATCAACGCGGCGGGACTCAATTTCCGGATGAACCCCAACAATGGTGCCGTGGTGGATGCCAATGCGGGGGTGGCGGGCAACCAGATTGATTCCAACATCAACGGGGCCACCATGTCCGTCTCTGCAACGGCCTACACCAACAGCCAGCCTAACAATGGAGGCATCACCACTCAATACACCATTGATGCGGTCACCGGCTCCATCTACATTCAGAATCCGCCTAACAATGGCACGCAGACCAATAGCCTGGGTGTGACGGTGGCTGGCATGCCTCTGGCCATCACGGAGGTCAATGGTTTTGACATCGAGCCGGGCGTCAATGCAGCTGCCAACAATGTGGCTCCTGCCTCAGGAAAAGCCTATGCCATCCTTCGCACATCGGGACCATCAGGTCTTTATGAGGTCAATCTCACCACCGGGGCCGCCACTTTTCTGGGCGGCACCACCGTGCGCAGCTTTGCCCTGCGTACACGCCTCGGCGCAGCGATCGCTCTCAGCACGGGCGGCACCAGCGTGGTCCGTTTCTCCCCCTTCATGCCTGGCACCAGCACGTCCGTGGCAATTACCGGTATCCAGAACAGTGAAATACTGGTCGGCATGGATCAGCGCCCGGCCACAGGCCAGCTCATGGGCCTCGGCGTCAATGCGGATACCAACACCGCATCGCTCTACCTCATTGATCCGCAAACAGGCACGGCCACCGTGGTCGGTGCTGCTGCCGGGTTGATTGCTTATCAGGACGCCACAGCCACCCCGATTGATCTTCCTTTTCCTTCGGTCGCCGGTTACGGTTTCGATTTTAACCCCACCGTGGACCGTGTGCGGGTGGTCACCAGCACGGGGCTCAATCTCCGCGTCAATCCTCTGAACGGCACCGCCGTGGATGGCAATGTCACGGATGTCGGGACCAATCCTGACGGAATGATCAATGGCGGCGGCACCGGTGTTTCTCACACCGCCTACACCAACAGCTTTGGCGGTGCGACCGTCACCACCCAGTATGGTTTGGATGATGTCAGCGATTCTCTTTACATTCAGAATCCGCCGAATGTTGGGACCCTCACTGTCGGCACCCCGCTCACGCTCAATGGGACACCTTTGAACATCTCCAACGTCGGCGGTTTTGACATCCCGAACTTCGTGACCGTCAGCACTTCCAATACCCCGGCTGTGGGCCAAGGCTGGCTCGTGACCGATGTGGCTTCCATCAGCTCGCTTTACCGTGTCAACCTTGCCGATGGCGTGGCCACTTCTGTGGGTTCACCGCTGACGGCCTTGTCCTCCCTCGCCATCCTGTCTGTCCCAGTGGCACCTGTTGTCGTCTCCCCGACGACGGCGAATGTCGAAGCTTTCAGCGCCACTCTCGGCGGTACCCTTAGCGACCATGGCGGGGCCCCTATTCTGCAGCGGGGCGTGGTGTTCTCCCTGACCTCTGCCAATGCGGACCCCATGATCGGCGGCACAGGCGTCACCCAGGCGGTGAGCCTAAATGCCACCAATGTTTTCTCCACAGACGTGACGGGCCTCACTGGAAACTCAGGCTACAGCTTCCGGGCCTATGCCACCACTGAAGCCGGGACCAGCTATTCTCCCGTGGCCACCTTTACCACCACCTTGGTGGAGATCCCTGAATTTGACGATGCCAGCGTCGGCGCTTCGATCTCCCTCAATGTTGGCAAATTCCCTGGGGCTATACTGACGGTGAGCGGACTCCCACAGGGGCTGCGTTTTAATCCTGCCACGGGCACCATCACTGGCCGCGCCACCATGGCCGGAGTCTATGTCGTTTCCATCACCGCCAGATTGCCTGGAGGTGCCGAGCAGAATTTTGAAGAAACGTTGGTTATCCAGGCTCTGCCAAAAACGGCGGTCGGCACCTTCATTGGTCACATTGAGGCCCAGGCGATTCTGAATGGAAATGCGGGCGGTCGTTTTGATCTCACCACCACCACCACCGGTGCCTACACCCTGAAGCTGACCCAGCGCAGCAAAACGGTGATGCTCAAAGGCTACCTCGCTGCCACCCCAGGCGTGGCCCCAGAACTGCTGGCCGATGGACCCGATGGCACCGATATCACCCTCACGCTGAATGCTGACAACACAGCCACAGGTACTCTCACAGACGGGGTGTCCTCTGCGGCATTCTCCGGCTGGCGCAAGACCTTCGACAAGCTTCTGAATCCTGCACAGGATGAGATGGGCTATTACGCCGTGGCTCTGGACCTGCAGTCTGGAGATGTCGGCAATGCAGCCCTGCCACAGGGATCAGGCTATGCCGCAGTCAATGTCGCCCCGGATGGCAACACGACGGTCAATGGTCGCACGGCCGATGGCAACGCCATCCTTTCCAGCGGCTTTGTGGGTTCTGCAGGTCAGGTGCTTGTCTATCAGCCGCTCTACAACAAGCTCGGCTCCGTGCAGGGCGAGCTCAGCCTCACGGTGGACTCCTCTGGCAACTATGCTGAAAACTACCTGGAAGGCACCGTGGCGTGGATCAAGCCCGCCACCACAGGTCGCACTTACGTCGATGCCTTTGGTCCCCTAACCCTGGATGTGTATGGCAAATATCTGGCCCGCGCCGCTGCTGGCAGTGTTGTCCTTGGCCTGCCCTCCAGTGCGGACCCCGCCTCCTTGATCTTTGCCCAGGGCGGCATCTCCGCCGCCTCCATCAATCCTAACATCACCAATGGCATCACCCTCCTTCGGCCTTCGCTGAAACTGGTGCTCCCAACGGCTGGCAGCGTGGACAATCCTGGACGCACCACGCTGGTGCTTAAAGCCGCCAACGGTAGCCTCACAGGCAGCTTCACCCTGAAGGATGGCACCCTCCAGCGCAAAGTGACCTTCCAGGGCATGATCATCCGTGGCGAGACGGGCAGCATCCTGGCCAGTGGTTACTTCCTGCTTCCGCAGATCCCTGCGGGCGGGCAGTCTGCTGCCAAAGCCCCGATTCTCTCTGGCCGGTTTGATCTCCTGCCATAACAGGGATCTTCACATCGGTCGGACTCCTTTCAGCGCTTCTTTACCCATGCGAAACTTTGTTTCGCGTGGAATGAGGAAGCGCTGATTGTTTTAAAACTAGTTAGGCTAGAGGAAAAGGGGGAATCACACCAATGGCGGCTCTTCCTTGCCTCAGCTCTACGTCTCTTCAGAAACGAGCTTCAGCATTTGGCGTGAACGCTCCAGAAAGCGGCCCGCATCATCAGGATGCAGCACGTTTTGAAAACAGCAGCAAAACCAGCCATGGCCGACATACCAGCACTCTCCTTTCGGTGCAGTGGACATTTCGGCCAGAACTGCAGGCTTCAGGATGCGTGCGGCAGTTCCTGCATCTCCGTGGAAGATCCAGGTTTTGGCCAGGGCCTCATATCCAGGCAGCACTAAAGCGCGGGCTCGTTGCACACGCCTTTGCAGCCAGGGCAGTTTGGACATCACGAATCCTGGAAGGTCTCCCGGAGACTGATCCGGGGCAGGGGAGAGTGGGCACAGCCAAGTGATCACAGTCCGAAAGTGTTCCTGGGAATAACGGCCGCTGCCCGTCACAAAACGGAATTCAAAGAGGCAGAGCGGATCCGTGTGACCGTCCAGGGTGGCATACCATTGCACATTGGGGCTGCCCCCTCGCAGGTCCAGCACCTGCGCCAATGGCTTGACGTAGTTCCACAGCCGTTCGCATTGTTCTTTCTCAGGTGCCAGGGTGGCCTGCAATCCGGCGGCCTGCAGATTTTTGGCCAGACGGGCCATCCTTTGCCGATGTTTGCGGCTGAGAATCATCCAGCCGAGAACGAAGGCCACGACGAGTGGGATGGCAAAATAGACCAGGTCAAAGGTCACCAACTGCCTGGGACCGAGGATCGGCACCATGGCGATTTCACCCGCCACAGCCAGCAGGCAAAGGACGACGATGATCCACTCCGTCCCTGGGGCTTTGCGGTATGCCGGATGTGCCATGAGCTGGCAGTCTAAGCCAAAAGATCTTTCTTGTTAAGTCTTTCCCTGCTCCAAGACCGGCTTTCGAGGCGCAACCGAGGCTGCCCAGGAAAAACGGGCGTACGGTTCTCCTGAAAGACATCCAGACGCTCCTCGTTTGAAGGGGCCTGCTTTCCTCTGATGAAGATCTTCACACCTGCTCTCCTGGCCACCCTTTTGGCTGCATCCTGCCTGCACGCAGATGTCGCCGCTCCTGTGGCTGACCCGGATTTGCCGCAGCCGCTGGACGCGGCGTTTGCCGAGGCTCTGCTGACGGAATCACCCTTCACCCGTTCGGTGAATCTGGAAGAGTCGCTTCAGCTCACCGGCATGGCCTATGTGGCGGGGCATCCTGTGGCCACAGTCTTCAACAAAGCCACCAATCAGAGCTACCTCGTCACCGATCAGCCTAACGAAATGGGTTGGCACCTCACGGCCGCAATGGCTGGCACGGACCTCAGCAATTCCCAGGTGGAAATGCAGGTGGGGCCGGAGACCCTGGTCATGCATTATCACGGCCAGTCCATGTCTCCTGGCGAAGATGCAAAGGACCGCTCAAAAAGCCGCCTGGCAGGCAAGGGCGAAGGCAAAAAGGCCTCCGGTAAAACCGCAGCATCCTCTTTGTTAGGCGATAAAGGGCGCGAGCTTTATGCCTCGCTCTCTCCCGAGGCCAGGGGCAAGTTCAAGGACTTGGTAAGGTCCCAGCTCGACAAGAAGCCGGACATGACCCCTGAGCAAAGCTCCGCTTACGCCCAGAAGGTCTTTGCCAAGATCAAAGAAAACGACCGCCCCTCGGCAGGGGGCACTCCCAAGCCTCCCAAACAAGGCAAGCCAGTCAAGAAGAAACAGGGTGCCTGATCAATGGATCGAGACGGCCACCCCTGCACGCAGGCGGGTGGCCAGGCGGACGATGTCCCAATTGGCCAGCCG
>DMMK01000439.1 GCA_003453085.1 Verrucomicrobiales bacterium | reverse complement strand
CCATGAAGGGCGAATTCATTGCCGCCGATGGCATCATCCATGGCGGCGCGACCAAGGAAGAGGCCGCCTCCATGCTGCGCCGTGAAGCGGAAGTCCGCACCCTCAAGGTCGAGCTCGAAGGTTATGAATACCAGGTCCTGGAAAAGGAAGATGCCGTGGCCACGCTCCGCGCCCAGGTGGAAGACATGCAGCGTGAGGAAGTGACTCTTCGCGAGCAAAGCCAGCGCGCCCGCGAAGGCTTCTCCACCCTCACCGGCAAGCTCTCCGTCGTCCAGCGCGCCCTCCAGCAGGCCACCACCAAACTGGAAAGCGTGGAGTGGGATCAAAACCAGATCACCAGCCGCATCCAGGCCGCCGAGGCCCAGATCGCCTGGCAGAGAGAGGAATCCTCCGTCGCGCAGGAGCAGCTCGAAGGTGCGCGCATCCACGAAGGCGAGCTCGAAATCGAGATGGAAGCCTTCCTTCGCCGCGAACTCGAATCCAGCGAACGCCTCAATGAACTCCGCACGGCCCTCGCCCTGGAGCAGAGCGCCCTTCAGTCCATCGAGCGCCAGAAGGCCCCCATGGCCACACGTTTGCACGAACTGGAAGCTGCCATTCAGCGCTTCGATCTCGAGATCAACACCTGGCGCAGCCGCATCGAGCAAAGCCTCGCTGAAAACGCCCGCTTCGCTGAACAAGTCGAATCCCAACGCGGAGCCATCGAGGCCATTGACGAACACTTGCAGAACAAGACCGAAGAACGCGCCGCCGCTTTCGAACGTGTTACCGAGCTTGAAAACCAGCTCGTTCAACTGCGTCTACAAACCACCGGTCTCAGCGATTCCCGCAACCGTATCGAGGTCCAGCTCACCCGCGTGGACCTGCGGCTCGAGAACCTCATCAACCAGGTGCAGGAGCGCTACTCCTTCCACATCTCCGCCTTTGAGCCCGACTACCACGCCCTGATGTACAGCATCAGCGAACAGAAAAAATCCCGTGGCCGTGGTGGTGACAAACGCAAAGGCATCTCCATCGCGGCCAATCAGGCAGACGATGACATGCCGCCAAAAGCTGTCGCCGCCGAGGCTCCCGTGGAGAATGAAATCACGCCTCCCGAAGATGCTGAAGAAACCGTCGCCATTCCTGTTGTGGATGCCGATGAAGTGGATCTCGATGCCATAGAGATCCCTGGCGAAGAAGGCCATCCTGACTGGGACTTCGTCAACGAGGTCGTCGGTGAGCTTCGGCAGAAGCTTGAAAGCATCGGCCCGGTGAACCTGGATGCCATCCAGGAATTCGAAGAGCTGGAAGAACGCCACAACTTCCTCGACACCCAGCACAACGACCTCGTCAATTCCAAGGAGGAACTGCTCCAGGTCATCGCCAAGATCAACGAGACCACCAAGATCATGTTCTCGGAGACTTTCGATCTCGTGCGTGGCTTCTTCCACAACAACTTCCGCGAGCTCTTCGGCCCTACGGCCAAGGCCGACCTCATGCTCACCGACGACACGGATCCGCTGGAGTCCGGCATCGAGATCATTGCCAAGCCGCCCGGCAAGAAGCTGCAGACCATCTCCCTGCTCTCCGGCGGCGAACGCAGCATGACGGCCGTGGCCCTGCTCTTCTCCATCTACCAGGTCAAACCCAGCCCCTTCTGCGTGCTGGACGAGCTTGATGCTCCGCTGGATGAATCGAACATCTCCCGCTTCCTCAAGATGCTGGACAACTTCATTGATAACTCCCAGTTCATCATCGTGACGCATAACAAGCGCACCATGAGCCGGGCCGATGTCATCTATGGCGTGTCCATGCAGGAGTTCGGCATCAGCAAGCCGATCGGCGTGCGCATGACTACTGAAGACACCCGGCCTAGCAAGCAGGAGGAACTGCGCCTGGAGGCCGAAGTCGCCGCCGATGAGGGGCATCATGAACCGGAAGAGGCCGCAGCTCCCGCAGCGGAGACCGTTGAACCGGCTGTTAGGGAAGAAGGTGCGGACCCCGAGGAATAGCCCGTGCTTTCATCATAGCCTGATCGCGTTGAGGGGCGGCAACGCCTATTCAACGCTTTTTGTTAGGCAAAGGACAGCTCCGGCCAATCCCGGCGGCAGTGCCTCACTGCTTGTAAATCACCACCACGCTGGTTGTTGGGCCGGAGGGGGCGGAGTCGTGGCCAAAGCCGACGGTCTGGAGATTGGCCGCCTCCACGCCGGCCTCGATGAGCACCTGCCGCACGGCCTGGGCACGCCGTTCGGACAAGGCACGGGCATAGTCCTCCGGCAGATTGGGCGGGGTATAACCAACGATGAGGTAACGTGGCTTTTCCAGCTTCCAGTCAGCCGCCATCTTCAGCAGCAGCTTTTTGTGGGCGCCGTTCAGGGCATAGCTCGTTCCGTTGAATTCCAGGGCCGGGCAGGCCGGTTTCAGGGAAGCCGCCAGGGGACTGACGAAGCCTTCACGTGATCCCAGGGCGAAAACGATGTCCGTCTCCTTCTCGTTAAAAGGTGAGGTCACCGTGCCGCAGCTGCACAGCATCACAGACAGAAGAAAACTGGGCAGGAAAACTCTCATCGCATCCAGCGGGGTTCGGAAATGGTTCCGTATTGGGTCAGCACAGCGCGGCGTTGGGAGGTGCGCAGATCATGCACGTAAAGCGTCCCATGTTGGGAGTAGCAGAGATAGCGCCCGTTCGGGCTCCATGAAGGATGCTGCGCTCCCTCGGCCTGGATGACCCTGGCCGTCCCTTGCGGATATTCCTTCACCACCACGGCGGAGTCTTTGCCGATCCGCGTGGTGAACGCTACCATCCGGCCATTCGGTGAAAACTCAGGGTCGGCGCAGAAGGAGTAGCCTGCACGCCACAGGAACAGGCGCGCCTCGGAGTTGTCCTTTTCAGGCACCTCGGCCACATACAGCTTCGGCCCCTTGCCCCGGTCATCGGCAAAGATCACCTGCCGCCCATCCGGATGCCAGGAGGGGCTGCTGGGAGCGCCCACGGTATCGCTGATGCAGCCCGCCGTGTTGGTACCCAGGTCCGTGACAAAGATCTCGGGATTCCCCAGAAAGCTCATCACCAGGGCCAGCTTTTGCCCATCAGGAGAGAAGGCTGCGCCAAAGCTGCTGCCCGGCGTATCGGTCACCGTACGTTCCCAGCCCAGCCCCAGATCCATGATCAGGACCACGGGAAATCCGGTCTTGTAGGAAGTGTAGGCGATGCCGCCGCCATCCGGCGACAGCGATGGCGAGACCGCCCCATGCGCGTGATGGGTGACCTGCTGCACTTCCTTCCCCTGCACATCGCAGATGTAGATCTGTTTGGTCCCCGTGCGGTCGCTTACAAAGACCAGCCGACTCGTCGCCAGCCCCGGTCTTCCGGTCGCGGCCAGGATCACATCATCGGCCAGAGCGCGCAGGTTTTCATCCAGCCCCGGGGCTGCATAGGTGCGCTCAAACATCAGCTTCCCGTCTGCACGGGTCAGCTTACCGGAAACCCGCCCGCCTACGGAGGACCCCGAAAGGGTGAACTCCGCCTCCATCTCGGTGATTTGGAATTCCCGGGACTGGGTCAGTTCATCCACCAGGGACTTCTTCGCGCTGGCTCCTGTGCCGCCGGAAAACTCGCCCACGCTCAGCTTCCTTTGCGGCAGCTTGGCCTGTGCCTTTTTGGGGGCGGAAGGAAGCTTGAGCCATGCGGGCAATGTCACAGCCTGCGCCGCCGGCTGAAGCAGCAGGAGCGTGACAACAAGGAGATTTCGCAGGCCGGTCATTTACTCAATATGGAAATTTACTTCCACAGTGTAGCGGTCTTTTGGGAAACTTGAAGGAAGAGACTCTGAAATCTTTTTCAGCTTCCGTCCGGCGTCCGTGACTGAATCATCCAGAACTCCAGACCCCGATTTTTTGGTCATGTGGGCCTCCAGAACGGATCCATCCTTGCCGATGACAAACCTCAGCCGGGCATCGCGCTGCAGCAGGTGCCCCTGCTGCAGCGCGATGCCCG
>DMMK01000441.1 GCA_003453085.1 Verrucomicrobiales bacterium | reverse complement strand
GTCATAGATGCGCACGATGTGTGGGTGCGAGAGTTCCAGCCCACGGCGGGTCTCCGTCTTCAGCTCCTTCACCGCAGCAGGGTCCAGCCCGATCAGGCTCGGGAGGAATTTCAGGGCCACTGGGCGCTCCAGCTTCAGGTCATCGGCCAGCCACACCACGCCCATGCCACCACGGCCCAACACACGCTCCAGCTTGTAACGATTAAAAACAGTCATCCCCGAACCCGGCGTCTTAAATTTGATCGTCTGATCATAGTCCACCTCAGGGGTACCACCTGGATACAGCGTATGGGAGGTGACCGCCGCAGACTGCGGAGCGACCACTGGGCCAGAGCCAGATGGAGTGGGGGTATCCATAACAACGAAAATAACGTGCTTTAGTTTAGGTTCCTCAGGTGGTCCTGTCATCGGAATATTTCATGACGTTTGCCCCTGTTTTAATTGCAGTGTCCAATCAGTTAATTTTTCCGAAATAGACTCATTTTGGCGGTGCTACGCCCTGGGAATGGGCCGCAGATACAAAAAGAGCGCTGTCGCAGGCCTCCCGGACCTGCGATCAACGCTCTGGACAAGCAGCTTTCTGCTAGCTGGCGGCTCTTTCGATTTTGTCGCCTGCTTTTTTCACATCGCGGCCCAGGCCACGGGTGGTGTTGCAGCTGGTGCCAAGCACAGCAAAAAGCCCGGAGACGAGCACAAGGAGAGACAGACGTTTGAAGGATGTTTTCATGGGATGTGAGGTTGCAATAAAGCTGGCGTGACCAGCTTCCCGGCAATCAAACCAGGACATTCCTATTTCGCGTGAACGGAAAAAACTGGCTGTGCCCACTTCAAAAAAACGGCTTAATCTAGCGACACCATCTCGGAAACCAGGCCATCCTCTCCAGGCAGGACAGGCGTTTAAGAGGTAGCTTATGAACCGACGCACCCTCTACGCAGGCTTCTTGTTAGGCCTGTGTGCCCAAATGCACACAGGCTGCACCACCCGGCCAGCCTCCACCGCCGGGCCTGTGCGCCAGACCGATTCCTTCACCATTCAAGGCCGTGAAATTAAGGTGGAAACTTTCCTTCCGAAAGCCTCTGGCCGTTTCCCTGCTGTGCTGGTGCTTCATGGCTCGTCTGGCACCCTGGTGGGCAAAGGTCCCTTGGTGAAGCTCTGCCAGCAACTTGCAGATCAGGGCCAAGTGGCCATCCTTGTGCATTACTTCGACCGCACCGGTACGGTCTGGAGTGGGGACAAATCCATCCACCAGCACTGGCCCGTCTGGGTGGAAACCATCCGTGCGGCGGTGGATTTCGCCAGTGCCCATCCCTCCGTTCATCCCGATTCCATCGGCCTCTTCGGGTTTTCCCTCGGAGCTTACCTGGCCGTCGCAGAAGCCGCCGATGATACCCGCGTGAAGGCTGTGGCCGAACTGGCAGGCGGCCTCTTCGACCGCCAAAAACCCACCATCACGCACCTGCCCCATCTCCTCATCCTCCATGGCCGCGATGACGAAAGGGTGCCGGTGACGCAGGCCCTCGAACTGGCGGCCACGGCCCGCCGACTGGGGACTCCACACACCCTGAAGCTCTATGACCAGGAAGGCCACGTGCTCTCTGGAAAAGCCATCGCCGATGCCATGTCACGCACCCTGCTGTTCTTCAATCAACATCTCCCGCTGGCCCCGCAGACTAGAAACAGCCTAACAAAATACACAACAACGCAACCTAACCATTGATCACACAGCGATAGATCTTCCGCGAGGAAGGCTCCCCAGCTAGCGCACGCGCCGACTTAGCGGTTCACCAAGTCCACCACCTTGTCATTCATCTGGCGAAGCCTTTTGGAAAGGCAGGTGGCAATGCGGCTGAGCAGGCGATAAGCCACCTTCGGATTGGCTGTATGCAGACGGTCGAGACTGTCACGGGTGATCAGCCAGACTTCCGTTTCCGAGGCTGCCGTCACCGTCGCGCTCGCGGGACCAGGATCGAAAACGCTGACTTCACCCAGCGAGTCGCCCGATTCCAGCGAGGCCACCTTTTTGTTCGTGCCATCCACGTCCTGATACACATCCAGACGGCCCTTCAGGACGAGATACAAATGGTCGTTTTCATCCCCCTGACGGATCACCACTTCATCGGCCTGGTAGGAGCGCGAGTCTCCAAAGCTGGACAGCAGGCTGAGTTCTTGAGGGGAAAAATTGGCAAGGAGAGGCGTGAGAGAAGGCATATGGAAAGGGTAACGGGCGATGGCTGAGTGGCAAGAAAAGATGGCTATGGAGGAATACGACGGAAGAGCGGTTCCAGGCTCCGCCCGGAATCTGGCAGGTGGCCGGTCTGATTTACAAACAGCGCATGGCTATTTCCAAAACAGGGTGACGGACAACCCGCAAAATCTGACATTAGACGCTATGCCCCTTGGAATTGGCAGCGGCCGGAGCAGCAGGACCGGGATTGCCTAACGCCTGACGCACCTGAAGGGCTTTCCCCCCCTGCTTGACGTCAGCACCCAGCTCTTTGACATCCTTCTTCATGGTTTCTTCCTGGGGTTTGAGAGCTTCGCGAACATTGATGGCCTTGTTCATTTCCTTCACCAAACTATCCCGCTCAGAGGTGCTCATGTTGCCACCGAGGGAGGTCTCCTTCAGAGTGCCGTCGAGGTCGGCCTTGCGCTCGATATTGGTGAGAATCTTTTCTGATTCGCGAAGATCCTTGAGCCCCTGCTTATTTTCCTGCAGGCGAGT
>DMMK01000219.1 GCA_003453085.1 Verrucomicrobiales bacterium | reverse complement strand
GTGGTGGATACGGCGGTGGCAACTCGGGAGGTGGAGGCGGTGGTGGTTACCAGCGCCCAGCCGCACAGCAGCAGCGCCCCCCACAACGCCAGGCCCCGGCCCAGCAGGACGACTTCGGCGAGGGTCCCATCACCGATGGGATGGAAGACGACGACATTCCGTTTTGAGTCTGACCGGGGCCACCCGCCTCGTTTTTCACCTTCGAAACTCCCGCAGTGCGCCATCTTTGCGCATCACAGGGCCATGTTTGGCCTGGGCTTAGGAACGGTCAACGCCATGCGTTGAGGCAGGTAAGGCGGCACATTCAACCCGTGCCGCATCCATCCTGCCGCCATGAAAGTCCTGCTGCCCATCCTGCTCCTCTCCCTCGTCAGCCTCACGGCCGTCTTTGCCAAAGGCGGCCCGCCCATCAATGACCTTTGCCCGGTAGATGGCAAAGCCGCCCGTATGATCTACCGGGTTTTTGAAGACAAGGGCATCATCATCTTCTGCTGCGCCAGCTGCCTGGACGACTACAAGAAGAATCCCAACCGCTACAAGGTCATCCCCAAGGTGGAGAAGTAGAGACATTGCTTGCATTTCGGCGCGGCTTCGGCCTTGAATCACGCCCTCACTCCGAAATGCATCCTGAACCCGTCGCCCCCTCACGCACGCCCTGGTACCGTGTCCTGTACATCCAGGTGCTCATCGCTGTGGCGGTCGGTATTGCCATCGGCCACTTTTATCCCGATCAGGGTAAAGCTCTGGAGCCCCTGAGCAAAGGGTTCATCAGCCTGATCAAGATGATGATCGCCCCGATCATCTTTTGCACCGTCGTCCACGGCATCGCCTCCATTGGCGATGTGAAAAAGCTGGGACGGGTGGGCGGCAAGACCTTGCTTTATTTTGAGATCGTTTCCACACTGGCGCTGGTCATCGGTCTCATCGTCGTGAACACGCTGCGGCCCGGAGATGGCTTCAATGCGGACCTGACCACCCTGGATGCCAAGGATGTGGAGACCGTGCAAGGGTATGCAGGGCTGGCCAAGAACCTGAGCACCACGGCCTTTTTGCTGGGCATCATTCCGAAGACTTTTGTCAGCGCCTTTACCGAAGGAAATCTGCTGCAGGTGGTTTTTGTGGCCCTGCTGGCGGCCTTTGCCATCGCGGGCCTGGGTGAACGCGGCAAGCCCGTGCTGCATGTGGTGGACCGGGCCAGCGACCTGTTCTTCGGCATCATGCGCATCGTCATCAAGGTGGCACCTTTGGGGGCCCTGGGGGCGATGGCGCATACCATTGGCAGCTACGGCATCGGTTCTTTGCAGCAGTTGTTGAAGCTGATGCTGGGCTTTTACCTCACCTCGGCGCTGTTTGTGGTGGTGGTGCTGGGGCTCATCGCGCGGGTGGCAGGTTTTTCCATTTTCCGTTTCCTGATTTACATCAAGGAAGAACTCCTGGTGGTGCTCGGCACCAGTTCCTCGGAAACGGTGCTGCCACAGATGATCCAGAAACTGCGTGGCCTGGGCTGTGCCCCCTCCACGGTGGGGCTGGTGATCCCCACTGGTTATAGCTTTAACCTGGACGGCACCAACATCTACATGGTGATGGGGGCGGTGTTCCTGGCCCAGGCGACGAATACGCCGATGGATCTCAGCCAGCAGATCGCCCTGCTGGCCGTCGCGATGGTGACTTCCAAAGGAGCCAGCGGGGTGACCGGGGCGGGCTTCATCACCCTGGCAGCCACACTGGCGGCTGTCCCGAGTGTGCCCGTGGAGGCGATGGCACTGATTCTAGGCATCGACCGATTCATGAGCGAGTGCCGGTCCCTGACCAATCTGGTGGGCAACGGTGTGGCCACAGTGGTCATCAGCCGCTGGGAAGGTGAGGTATCTGCCGAGGCTCTGCAGGCGAATTTACGGGAACCAATCCTACCGCCGCCGCCGAATGCATAAGGAGGATGCGAGACTTCCCTGTTTCACTGCTTGCATCCCCCGGCACCCAGGTGCCACTTTGTCTCATGGCCGCCCGTCACCTCAGGTACACGATTGCGCTCATCATGGCTCTTACAGCCATGCTATCGCCTCATTTCCTCATGGCAGAAAACCTACGCATTGGCATCGTCGGCCTAGATTCGTCTCACAGTGAACAGTTTACCCTGAGGCTGAATGATCCTGCCAATCCCAGTCATATCCCTGGTGCGCGGGTGGTGGCGGCCTATGCGGGAGGCAGCCCAGACCTGCCTGAAAGTGCCAGCCGGGTGGCGGGCTTTACAGCGATCCTGAAGGACAAATACGGGGTGCAGCTCCTGGGTAGCATCACCGAGGTCTGTGCCGCCGTGGATGCGGTGATGATCCTGAGCGTGGATGGCCGCCCGCACCTGGCCCAGGTGCGCGAGGTGTTGCTGTCTGGCAAACCTTTCTTCCTCGACAAACCGGTGGCTGCCAGCCTGAAGGACATCGTGGAAATCTACAAGGCAGCCGAAGCCGCCAAAGTGCCATTTTTCAGTGCCTCCGCCATGCGCTGGTACCCTGGAGTGATTGAGGTGGCCACGGCGGAAACCACCCCTGCTCTCGCGGCCATCTCCTATGGCCCAGCCCCCATCCTACCCTTTCACCCAGACCTCTACTTCTATGGCATTCACCCGGCTGAGGCCCTGTTCACCGTCATGGGCAGCGGCTGCCTGGAAGTACGCCGCACCGCCAGTGCCACCAGTTCGGTAGTCACAGGCCGGTGGGAAGGAGATCGCCTCGGCACCCTGCATGCCATCCATGCCCTGCCCATGGGATCCCCCAACTACAAGCTGACCCGCTTTGGACAAAAGGGCGTTGTCGAACAAAAAAACCAGGGCGATTACACCCCTCTCCTGCGCGAGATCATCAAGTTTTTCCAGTCCCGGCAGCCGCCTGTCACCCGAGCGCAGACCCTGGAAATTTATGCCTTTTTAGAGGCAGCTGAACAGAGCAAAAGCCAAAACGGCAAACCGATCTCCCTGCGCGATGTCCTTCGCAAGGCCGGGGCCCCCGAGGAATGGCTGCCCGAAGCACCCGCAGCTCCCAAAAGCTAGACGGTCAACGGGCATCCGCAGATCACTGGACGGGTTTCAAGCTTTCCTTGGATGTAGATCAATGAAGGGGTTCCCACGATGGATGCCCCATTTTAAGACCAACAGGGCTCTGTCTGCCGAATGGGTAGGTGAAAGGCATCGTCCCGCTGTGCTCTTGCGAACGATCGCCTCGTGAACACCGGAAGTTGCCTTGGTCCGTCTTTACCCTTCCGCAGATAACCTTTATTAGACTATTTTGAACACTTAGACAAAAACATTCGACAACACATTGACAAATGATTGAACACAGTTCTTTTTGTCGATGTCTGGAATAACATCGTCCAGGAGGCGTCCAACC
>DMMK01000018.1 GCA_003453085.1 Verrucomicrobiales bacterium | reverse complement strand
GGTGGTGGAGGCCTACGATCATCAGCTTCGTGAATTCGGCTGCACGGCGGCGGAGTTGAAACAGTTCATTCTCGATCTCGGCTACCAGGAAGCCCGGCCTGCCGATGGCAATTTTTACTTCATCCATTCCTCCCCCTGATGTCCCTTCTCCGTTCACTGGCCCGCCGCTGGCTTTTCACCTTCAATACCATCCGCTACCGGGTGGAGTGGCCGCGCATCGAGCAGGCTATGCGGATGACTCCCTGCCGGGGGGTGATCTTTGACGGAGGGGCTGGCTCGGGAGAGTTTGTGCGCCGCTGTCTCGCTCTCGGTTTCGATCAGGCTGTCGCACTGGAGTATGACGAGGGGAACTATGTGCAACTGCAGGCCAATGCCGGACGGCTGCCGAATGTCCGCACGATGCGGGAGTCTCTGCTGGAGATCCCCATGCCGGATGCGAGTGTGGACGTGGTCCTCTCCACCCAGGTCCTGGAGCACATCACTGATCATGAAAAGGCCGCTTCGGAACTGTGCCGCATTCTCAGGCCGGGTGGTTATGCCGTGATCACGGTGCCGCGCCCGCCGGAGCCTTTTCCCAATCCAGAGCACATGCGTGAAGGCTACACGGAGGAGCAGCTCACGGCCCTGTTTGCCCCCTATGGCATGAAGGTCCTGGGCAATGACTGGTTCCTGACACGGGATACGGTGGACCGCATGATGAACTGCGCCCGCCTGCCTCTGCGCGGCATGTTTGTGCCTGTGGCTCTGGTGGATGCGGAGACTCAACTGACGCCGAAGGAGCGGCGGGCCCTGCGCCCCTATGGGCTGCTGGCAGTGTTTCAGAAAAACGCCTGATGGCCGGATCAAAACAGCAAGCAGGGAAACGTGTGCTCTGGCTGGACCCTTTCTTTCAGGGCGGGCGACCCACCACGCAGAGCATTCACCGTGCTCTGCCCTGGATGCTGGACAGGGGATGGCAGATCGAAATCTGGTGTCTGGACCACGACGGGGTGGATGCGCGGGCCGAGGTGAAACGGCTGCCGCGTGCACGCTGGCTGCGTCTTTTGGAGCCTCTTTGGTTTTGGTTTCTGGCTTGGCTTCGGCTGACCTGGCTGCGTCTGTGGGCTGGCAAGTGGGACATCGTCCACACCACCGGGCCGGATATTCCAGGCGCAGATGTGATGTCCCTGCACTTTCACAACCGCACCTGGATCGGCCTTCAGTGGCGGGAGCAAGCCTGGTCCATCAAGGAGAAGCTACGGATCCTGCATACGATGATAGGACTGCTGCAAGAAACGGTGGTGCTGCATTCCAAAAGATGGCGGGTCATCCTGCCGGTCTCCGAGGGACTGGCAGAGCGGATTCGGCCTCAACTAGCGAGTGAAAAGCGGATTCAGGTGCTGCCCAATCTGCTGGATGAGACACGCTTTCATACGGGTGTCAGGCAGCAGTACCGCGAAGTCGCACGGTCGCAAATCCATGCAACGGAGACCGACTTCATCTTCATTTTTGTCAGCACGGGGCACTATCAGAGAAAAGGTCTATGGGCAGCCCTACGCAGCCTTGATGCCTGCCGGACCATGGCCCGGAATGAGTGTGGCCTGCGGCTGCGCTTTCTGATCGTGGGGGCGGGAGAAAAGGCGCAGGCAAGCCTGATCCCGCAACTGAATCAAACCGCCCCGGACTGGCGGGACTGGGTTAGCCTGATGCCTCCCACACCGGAGGTGGAGCGATGGTATGCCGCAGCGGATGCCTTTCTGTTTCCCTCGCGCTACGAAACTTTTTCCCTTGTGGCGCTGGAGGCGGCCGCCTGCGGCTTGCCACTGCTGGTCACGCCTTACGACGGGCATGAGATGTATCTGAAGGATGGTGTCAACGGTTGCCTGCTGCCCTGGGAGCATGAAGGCATGGCGACGCGCATTGGCGATTTTTTGAAAACGGACCGACATCATCTGAAGCCTGGCCCGGATCGTTGCATCCACGCTTCCGGTTATGCCGAAGTGCTGGATCAAACCTACCTGGAGATTCTTCGCGAAAGGTCCCTATGAAACCTGCGGCACACATTCATCTGGCCCCTGCACATCCGTGCATGGGATGGGTGAGCATGAACCGTTACTGGCAGGCGCTGAGGAATGAATCGGCCGGGGAAGGGGACGTCAGTTCACTCGTCCCGGCAGGCCCGGTGGAGGGGGCGCCACTGTCTTGGCTACTGAGGCAGTGGACTCGGCGTGTGGCGTACCCGTGGCAGGTGCGTGGCCAGGTGAAAGAAGGCGTGCTGCATGTGCTGGATCACAGTTTTGCGGATCTCCTGGCCTGTATGGGACCCCGGGTGAAAACGGTGGTGACCGTGCACGATCTCATCCCGCTCACGGATCCTGCGGATCTGACGCCAGCCCAACGGGCCCGCTTTCAAAAAACCGTGGCCTGGGTGGCGCGTGCAGATAAAGTGGTGTGTGTCTCCCAGCATACACGCGGGGAGGTGCGGCGGTTGCTCGGAGTCGCCGAGGAGAAGCTGCACGTGCTGCCGAATGGCACTTCAGAGCTGGCGATGCCGGACGAAAGAATGACCCGACGACTGGCCGCGCTGCCGCCATTTATCTTCAGTGTGGGCGGCACGCGTCCTCGCAAGAACCTCGGCATGCTGGTTCCGCTGACCCGTCATCTGGCGGAGCAGGGACAGCGCGTCTGCATCGTTCGCGCTGGGGCCTCGCTGGAAGCATCGCTTGCTGCGGGCATCCGTCAGCATGGGGAACTGGTGGAGCTGGGCCTGGTGAATGATGCGGAACTCGCGGCGGCATACGCCAGCGCGGCCCTGACGTTTGTGCCTTCGTTACAGGAGGGTTTTGGCCTGCCCGTTTTGGAGGCCATGCAGGCTGGATGCCCGGTGGTTTACAGCCTCGCCACCAGCTTGCCCGAGGTGGCCGGGGAGGCTGGCCTGGGTTTTGATCCTGAGGATGCGGGAGCTGCCGCTGCCCAGTGTCTGCGGGTGCTGACGGATGCAGGGACCCGAAATCAATGCATCGCCGCAGGCCATGCGCGTGCGGCGGGGTTTACCTGGCGCGCTCATTGGCTGGGCCTGCGCAAAATTTACCAGGAGCTTCAGCACGCATGACGGCATTCACTCACACTCATGGAAAGGTGCTGGCGCTGCTGGGCTTGCTACTGGCAGCACTGATATTTTGGCAGCCTTATGCGGCGGGGTATGGGGACTTTCGCCTTACTCTTTGGCAAGAGCTGGTGATCCGGTGGATGGACCCCACCTGGCAGCACGGCTTCCTGGCTCCCTTCATCGCTGCCTGGCTGGTCTGGCGGCAGCGCGCAGACCTGGCGGCACTGCCGGTCAAAGGCAGCCTGTGGGGTCTGGTAGGCACGGGGCTGGCCTTGCTGTTCTATTATGCCGGGTACAAGGCGAACAACTATTACTTAGGTGCTTTCGGCGTGCAGTGTCTGGTGGCTGGAAGTGTGCTGTGGCTGTGGGGTTGGGAGCAAGGTAAACGGCTTTTCTTTGCCTGGCTGATGTTGGGATTCATGTGGCCGCTGGTGTTTCTGGAGGAAACTCTGGGCTATCGGTTGCAGGTGCTGATGGTGGAGAGCGTCTCCATCGTACTGAATCTGCTGCAGGTGGATACGATCCGCGATGGCACAGCTCTTGTCTCTGCGCCTGATCCTGAGGCCGGGCGTGTTTTGGGGCAGCTTTTTCATCTGCGGGTGGATGGGCCGTGCAGCGGCATGCGCTCGCTCTTTGCGCTGCTGATGGTCTCGGCCCTGTTGGGCCATTTCAGTCAGCGGACCTGGGGCAGGAGACTGGCCCTTTTCGCCTGCAGTTTCCCTCTGGCCATCCTGGCGAACATGGTGCGCATCTTTATTTTGTTAGGCGGCACCGTCCTGTGGGGGGCTGACTTCGCCATCGGCAATGCCGAACAGAAAGTCTCCAACTTCCATTTTGCCTCAGGCATCGTCGTCTATCTGGTGGCTCTTGCTGGGTTGCAAAAGATCGGCGTCTGGATGAACCGCGTGCTGGGCAAACCTGCCTTGCCAGCCACGCGTGAGACTGCCACGCCCTCCGCAGCCCTGCCTGCTTTTTCCTGGATCGCCCTGGGGCTGCTGCCCCTACTGGTGGCGGGCACGCTGGTGGCCTGCCACCTGTCTCCCGAGGTGAAGTCGGGCAATGAGGCCGGGGTTCTGATGGAACTGCCCGCTGGCATTGGCCGCTTCATCGGGGATGAGGAAGCCCCCGACAAGGTGGAAAAAGAACTTCTGCCTGCGGATACCGAGATTGTGAAGCGCCGCTACCGCACGCTGTCCTCGCCTGAGTTGCGCGATGTGGCCAACGTTACGCTCGTGCTCTCTGGGGCAGAAAGGCGCAGCATTCACCGTCCTGAGGTCTGCCTGGACGGGCAGGGGTGGACGCTTCTGAATTCGCGGGTGGTGCCGGTGGAGATTGCCCCAGGACAGGTGCTAGAGGTGAAGGACCTGCTGATTGAGCGAGTGTGGGTGGCCCCAGATGGCACGCGCAAGCCGCTGCGCGCACATTACGTGTAC
>DMMK01000019.1 GCA_003453085.1 Verrucomicrobiales bacterium | reverse complement strand
CATGAACCTGGGCAGCCCGTGCGTGGCAAAAACCCAGGCCATGCCGCCTAACAACAAGAGTGTACCCACCACAGCCGGACCGTAACGGGCAGGCGCACCGGTGATCGTCACCACCGAATTCGGCGGCTGCTTGCCTGCGGTAAAACGGGGGGCCAGGGCCAGCATCACGCAAAGCCCCACCAGCACCCCCAGGGCGACCAGCAATCCCAGCTCCGCCAGCCCCGGCAGTCCGCTGAACAGCAGAGAAAGGAACACTGTGGATGTGGTACACGCCCCCGCAATGATGCCCGGGGCAGCGAGACGGCGCAGCCCCCGCGCATCCATCTCCGGATGCTGGCGTGCCTCCTGAATGATCAGAACGGCGTAGTCCACGATGATGCCTAGCACGATGGCGGCAAAGCCCAGGCTCATGATGGAAAGCTTCCCCACCAGCAAACCTCCCGCCCCCATCGTCAGCACCATGCTCAGCATCAGCAGTCCCTGGATCCAGAGCAGGGGCTTCAAGCGGCGGAACATGATCCAGAACAGCAGGGCAATGAGCACTTCCGTGATACCGATGGTGCTGGACATGTCCTTTTCAATCCCTGCCCCAATCTCCGCCTGGAAGGCAGGCTCGCCGGTATAGCGCAGGGTCAGTTTCTGGCTGCCACGCCACTCTGCCACCTCGGTCTTGATCTGCTTCAGCCAAGCCTCGGCGGATTTGTAATTCCCCACACTGGTGGCAGGCGTCACCAGCAGCAGGCGGAACATGCCGTCTTCAGACACCAGTCCAAACATGGAACCCTCCAGCGCGCTCATGGCCGAGGCATCCAGACTGTCCAGCAGGCCTAGGGGATCATAAGACGCACGTTGCACCTTCTCAGCATCCAGAGAGTTTGCCACCGTCTGCAAAGACTGCTGCAGCTTGGCTTTGGCTCCATCCCCTTCCAGCCGGGCGCGCACGGCCTGGAGCTGCGCCGGATCCGTATTTTGCAGCGACCAGGCCATCAGCGCTGCTCCAGACTGCGCCTGCTGCTCCATCGGCTGCGCCCAGCGCACCTCCTTCACCAGATCCGTGCGCTTCTGCAGCCTCTCGGCCAGCGTTGTCATCGCCTCCTCTGCCGCCAGCTCATCTTCAGCTTCCAGGGCAATGAGCAAATCACTGCCGCCGGTAAAGCCATCCCGCAGCAGCTTCAGGGCACGCACCTCCGGCACCTCGCCAGGCAGGGTGGCCAGGATGTCGGTCTCCAGTTTCAGGCGCATCAGCCCGCCGATGAAAAGCGGCAGGATGAGGAGGCCGATGAACCAAGGTTTGGAAAAAAGCGCGCGCATGGGGAGGGCCCCTATCAAAGGACCGCCCACGCCGTCTGCAAAGGATGTTTTTTGGATAAGCCGACTCTTGAGCCCTCACAACCAGGGTTTCCAGCCCACGGCTTCAAACCACGACTGGGCAAACATAGCGCCGGGCTTCTCCGCCCACTCGCGCAGGATGAAGGCACCCGCCTCCTGGTGATTTTGCTCCAATTCACGGGCGAGGTGATCGGCTATCAATCTCGTGGACGCATAGATCTCGTAGCTCGCTGAGGGTGTGACGTGGTGAAACCCCGTCGCCCTTAGCCAGGTTCCCAGCTTCCTTCCCGCCATGACATCGCTGCCCTTTTCGATCTGGAGATCGCGATAGGCATGGATCGCTGCAGAAACATCATCGTCCCAGGGGTCCAGGACAAAGCCACCCCAGTCAGGGCTGCGCAGGGCAATGAAAGCGCCAGGCTTCATCACACGGCGCAGTTCCATTAGCGCGGCGGTGGGACGGGCAAGGTGCTCGAATAACGCATGGGAAAAAACGCCGTCAAATTCCGCGGCGCCGAAGGGCAGCTCATAGACATTGGCCTGGATGAAAGCAGCGTTAAGATTCCGCTCCACGGCTTTTTCATTGGCTTGGCGAAGCTGCTCGCCCTGGCAGTCGATTCCAACGATGCCGCCCGGGCGGATGCGCTCCGCCAGACCGAGAGTGATGGAACCGGGGCCGCAGCCGCAGTCCAGCAGACGCATGCCTGGCCGCATCAGCGGCAGGGCAAAGGCTGCATGAGTGCCGGCGCTACGGCGCTCCATGAAGTCCCCGGCAGGCAAGGTGAGGCTGGGAGGATAAAAACTGCTGATAGAAAGGGTGTTCACTTGGGGGAAGGAGAGGAACGGGTGATGAGAATCACGGAAAAAAGAACCAGAGCGCCCGCGATGATCACGTTCTGGGAGATGGGCTCATGGAGGAACCAACTGCCGAGCAGCACCGCTACGAGGGGGTTCACATAAGCATGGGTGGAAACCCGGGCGGGGGTGCTGACCTGAAGGAGCCAGATGTAGGCGGTGAAGCCCACCAGCGAGCCGATGAGGGTGAGATAAACAAAAGCCCAGGCCGAGGTGGGAGTGATGGCTGCCAGATTCAAATCCTGGGCTTCACCCAAAGCCAAGCCTAACAACAATTGCAATCCACCGCCGCACAGCATCTGCATGGCCACCCCCAGCAGGGCCGAGCCAGGCTTTCGCGCATGGCGGGCATAGATGGAGCCGAGCGCCCAGCAGATATTCGCCCCTACGAGTACCAGAGCCGCCACGGGCTCCACCACTCGTTGGCCCAATTCCCCACGACCCAGGATGATCACCGCCACCCCTGTCATGCCGATGACCAAGCCCGCCACCACACGCCACGTGGGCCGCAGGCCCTGCGGGCGCAGCCAGTCCACCAGCATGATCCACAGCGGCACGGAGGCCACAATGAGCGCCGCCACACCCGAGGGAACCGTCTGCTGGGCCCAACACACACCGCCATTGCCCGCCATCAGCAGCAGGCCACCGATGATGATGGAACCGCGCCAGTGGTCCCAGTCGGGACGCGGTGCACCGCGCATTCGCATGACCAGGTACAAAACACCGCCAGCGATGACAAAACGGCTGCCTGCCATCAGCAGAGGGGGGATGGAATCAATGGCCAGACGAATGCCCAGATACGTGGACCCCCAGATCAGATACACCGCAGCAAAGGCTGCGATGACGAGACTGAAGGGAGGGCGTAAGGGACTGGCCACGCTGGGGAGCGAGGCGGAAGATTCGACCGGGATGCTGGGGCTGCTCAGGAAAGGTGATTGTGGGAATCACGGAGGGGAAAGAAAAAACCCACCGCCTGTGTCCGGGGTGGGTTTGGGAGATACGTTTGGAAATTTAGATAAACGAAGATCTCAACCCACCTGGCGTGGCCAGGCCGCGATAACGGCCCACACCATGACGCCACGTTTCGCTGGGGAACCAGCGACGGCGGCGAGACATGGGTGACGGAGAGAATTCATCAAACGAGGCCCGTGATTAACCGAATGGTTAGACCCTGTCAAGAAACGGCTTTTTGAATCTTACGTTTACTTCCCCGTTCTCACCCGCTTGGCCTCCTGCTTGATAAACAGCGGCTCCAGGTTTTCGTGGATCCAGGCAAAGGCCGTCTCCAGCCCGCCCTTCTGGTAGATGATGCCGATGTCGGCCTCCACCTTGGTGGGGTTGCCCACGCAGTTGAGAAATTGATTGCAGGTAAAGCGAGTCTTCATCTCCGCATCCACCTTACCATGCAGGCGCAGGATGTAACTGCGGACGTAAAGTTCCAGCACTGCATCTCCCACCCAGGCATCCTGGCGAAGTTGATCAATGGATTCTGACTGAGAGGGATTGGCCATGGATTTGCGGCCTGATCCTGCCGAATCTTCGATACGGAGCAACAAGAGTCCGCGAACTTCGTTGCGTATTGTTTGAGCAGGTCGGCAGAAGGGCTTGTCTTTGATGCACCGCCCTACGTATGTTTGGCACAGATTGTCCCTTTCCATGAAAATGCGTCCCCTTTACCCCGCCGTCGCAGCCTTGGCGTTCTCGGTCCTCTCCCCTGCCCAGCAAACTACGCCGGATACCGTGCCGGACTCCGTCCCTGCCGCCTCTCCTCCTGTTCCTGAGGCCCCGCTGATTGATGAATGGGAAGGCATCGTCAACATTGACGCTTCCGTTCTGCTTCCCGACTACCGCGAGCCCTGGAACGCCGGCCAGCCCTCAGGCGGATCAGGCACAGGTTTCCTTATTGGTAAAAACCGCTTCCTCACCAATGCCCACGTCATCAGCAATGCCACCAAGCTGGTGATCCGCACCACCAATGACCCCGAGCCCCATCCGGCCCGCGTGGTGCATGTGGCGCATGATTGTGACCTCGCCATCCTGGAGGCCGAAGACGGCTCTCACTTTGAGAAGCTGAAGCCCCTCACCTTTGGTGGCATCCCCAAGCTGAACACCGAGGTCATCGCCGTCGGTTACCCCATCGGCGGAGATCGCATCTCCGTCACTCGCGGCGTGGTCTCACGCATTGACTTCCGCCCCTTCAGCCACACGCAGGTGGATTCCCACCTCGCCATTCAGGTGGATGCGGCGATCAACCCCGGCAACTCAGGCGGCCCCGTCATCCAGGATGGCAAGGTCGTCGGTGTGGCCTTCCAGGGCTTCAATGGCCGCGTGGCGCAGAATGTCGGCTACATCATCCCCGTGCCGGTGGTGCAGCGCTTTTTAAAGGACGTGGACGATGGCAAGTATGACCACTACGTGGACCTCGCTGTCAGCGACTTCCCCATCGAAAACAGCGCGCAGAAAAAAGCCATGGGCCTCAATGGCGGTGGTGTGGGCGTGATGATCGCCGATGTGGAGCCTGCGGGCAGCGCGGGAAATCTGCTAAAGCGCGGAGATGTACTCCTCTCCATGGATGATAACCCCATCATGAACAATGGCCTCATCCGCTTTGAAGGTGAGCTGATGGACATGAACGAAGTGGTGGAGCGCAAGTTCGCCGGGGACAAGCTGAAGCTGGCCTACATGCGCGATGGCAAAAAGACGGAGACCGAGGTGGTGCTGAAGCGCTTTGACCCCTACGTGAAGCTGGGAGAGCAGTACAATCAGCGCCCACGTTACCTCGTCTACGCCGGTCTGGTCTTCCAACCCATGGACAAGAACCTCATGGATGCCCACCAGATCTCCGACTCGGCGGCTAACTACTTGTTTGACAATTATCTGACGGAAAAACTCTATGTGGAACGGCCCGAGCCCGTGCTGCTGACGAGCATCCTTGCCGATGAAGTGAATACCTACATCACCCCCTACGCGCAGAGCGTGGTGGATGAGATCAACGGGGTCAAAATCCGTAGCCTCAAGGACGTAAAAACCGCCCTGGAGAAGAAGGGTGAAAAGGCAGACTTCATCGTCATCAAGTTGCTGGAAAAAGGCCGCCCCCTGGTGCTGAAGCGTGACCTCGCCGATGCCGCCCATCCTAAAATCATGCAGACCTACAACATCCCGGAAGACGCCTACCTGGGTGAATAACCCCGCCCTTTTTCCGAGACTGTCCCTGCCACCTTTTTTCCTTTCGTGCTCATGAAGTCCCTTTCCTTTCTTTTCGCCCTACTGACCGCCGCCAGCGTGCAGGCCCAGGTCGCCCCCACCACGCCAAAGCCGCCCATCGGCCCGCGTCGGGTGCTCATCAATCCAAACGCCCCCACCC
>DMMK01000417.1 GCA_003453085.1 Verrucomicrobiales bacterium | reverse complement strand
ATTTCAGGATTAACAGGAAGTGTAGCAAGGGAGCGAACGTGGCCGGGTGAACTTATCGAAAGCGCTAGAGGACTGGCGCACTCCAGGACGCTCCACGCGGCTTGACCTCCTTGACCTCGCACTGAGCACTTGCCCCTCTATTTCTTCTTTTCCACAAAAACCCACACCACCGAGTTCCGGTCCCGCAGCGTCGTGCCGCGCACATCCTCGCTGCGGAGGGGGTAGTCCGCGGTCACGGTCGTCATGGGTTCCTGGGTCGTCCAGGCCTGGAACAGTAGCGGGGACTGGCTCGGCTCCGCGTTCGTGGCCGCGACCAGTTTCACCTCCACGTCGCCGCCTTTTTCTGGCACCGGCACCTCTGCCGCGGCGACACCAGCAGGCAGGCCGCTGACGCGCAGCACCGTCGCCTGCTTGTAGCCGTTCAGCGGCTTCACATTCACCTTCACCACTGCCGTCTTGCCAGGGGCCAGAGCGATGGGCTTGCGCTCCGGCAGGGTCACGGCAAGAACCGGGACCGCCGGGGCGAGATCGAGTACGTAATGATGGTTAGGCCCGCCTTGGTGGAACTGGTCCTCCACGAGGATCTGGTACACCCCGTCCGCCGCCGCCGTCCAGGTCGCGCTCGGATCTGGCTGCTCGCCCTGGTCCACCGCCGTGGCCAGCACCTTGCCATCGGGGCCCTCGATCCGCAGCGTCGCATCCAGCGGCAGGCCTAGCTGGCGGGAGTACAGGCGCACCTGCCCTTTTTCGCCCTTTTTCATCGTCAGCGCATAGCGGTCCACATCGGCCTTGTCCGCGATTCCTCCCGCCAGTGTTAGCGTGCCCGCAGGCACCGGTGTAGCCTGGGCCAGTTCATAGTTAGGCTCTTTTTCCAGCAGCGCCGGTTTCTCCACCGCCAGCACCTGGATGGGCTGCAAAACCCCGGCCACGATGATCTGCCGCACCTTGTCACTGCCAGCAGGCAGCGTGGTTGCATCCACGGTTAGGCCAAGCTTTTTCGCATCCAGCCCGCTGCCCATCTGGGTGACTTCCGTCTTGCCCGTGGTGGCTACCGCCGCTGGGTGCAGATGCGTGACCACCGGCCCGGTGCTGAGATGCAGGCGATAGACTACTGTGGGGCCGCCCATGAACCGCACATCAGCCAGCGGCGGATGCGCAAAACCTGCGAGCTGCACCGTATACGCCCCGTCCTTCGGCGCGGTGTAAACCAGACGCGGATCCAGATTCCGCCCGTCGCTCACCGTCATCACACGCAGGCCCTCAGGGTCCAGCACATGCGCCATCACATCCACGGGCGATCCCAGCGCATAGGCCTCCACCAGCGCATGCAGCGTCTGCCCCGCCTTCAGGGTCACGGTGTAGCCATCCACATCGCCACTCTTGTCCAGACGGGCATTCACACAGGTGGGCAGCTTGGCCACGGCTTGGCCTTTACCAACCATGTCGTTAGGCTCCACCTCAACGATTTCCGGGTGTTGGCCGATGCTGAAAACACGCGGGTCTGAGATGCCCTCCGCATTCACTGCCACGATGTGGTGCAACCCTGGCCGGGCCTGCGCCGTCACCGTCACCTGCCACTCGCGTTTCTTGCCCGTCGGCACCAGGTAAAGCCCTGGCGCATCCGTCCACAGGCGCACCGTGTCATCCAGTTTGCCCGTGGCCGTCAGCGTTAAGCTGCTGCCCACCTGCCCACCGGCTGGAAACAGCGCCTCCAGCTTCGGTGCCTCCGCCCATAACGCCCCGGAACCCAGGGCGAAGGTGCAAAGAAGACGTTGGAGCCACGCGGGCCGCAGTCCAGTGAAGGGCTTCACGCGAAGAGCTCTTTGATGGGCTTGCCGCCGTTCACTAGCTGCACGGGCCGCCCCGTGTTCGTGTGCAGCACCTGATGCGGATCAATGCCCAGCTTCGTGTACAGGGAGACGGCGAAGTCTTCCGGCGAATAGATGTTTTCAGCCGCGTAGTAGCCCTTGGGGTCGGTCGCACCGATGATCTGCCCCCCAGGAATGCCCGCGCCTGCCATCAGCACACTCATCGCCCCTGGCCAGTGGTCGCGGCCAGAGTCCTTGTTCACTTTCGGCGTGCGGCCAAATTCGCCCAGGCAAATCACCAGCGTGCTGTCCAGCATGCCGCGCTGGTCCAGGTCCGTGATCAGGCCGCTCAGCCCCTGATCCAGCTTCGCCGCGTAGCCGTCCTTGAAGGTCTTGAAAATGTCGCGGTGATGATCCCATCCGCCCCAGTAGGCGACCGTGAAGGACACGCCCACCTCCGCCAGTCGGCGCGCCAGCAGCAAGCGTTGGCCAAAGTCATTCTCGCCATACAGCTTGCGTGTGGCCTCCGGTTCCTTGCTCAGTTCAAAGGCCGCCTGCGCCGTGTCGGAGGTCACCAGTTCCATGCCCTGCTGGTAAAATTGGTCAAAGCCCACCGTGGGATCTTCCGCCGCCTTGTGGTTGATACGCTTCAGGTTGTCCAAAGAGGCGCGCAGACTGTTGCGGCTCAGCGCACGGCCTTCGCTGATATCCTGCGGAATCGCCAGATCCCGCACGCGAAAGGATTTGCTGCTCGGGTCGCCACCAATCACGAAAGGTGCATGCTGCGCCCCGAGGAAATTCGGACCGCCAGAGCGCGTCACGCTCGGCAGGGTCATGTAGCCCGGCAGGCCGCCGCGCACCCCGCGCTCATGCGAGACCATGGAGCCGAACGAAGGGTGGAAGGAGACAAAGGCCCCGCAACCCACCGGCACCGGTGTGGGCGTGCCCGTCATCAGGTAATGGTTCCCACCGCCGTGGTTCGGGTCCTTGTGGCAGAGCGAGCGCAGCACCGTGAACTTGTCGAAGCACTTCGCCAGCTTCGGCATGGTTTCACAGAAATGCACGCCCGGCACGCTGGTAGGGATGGATTTGAACTCGCCCCGAATCTCACGCGGCGCATCCGGCTTCGGGTCGAAGGTCTCGTAGTGCGAAGGGCCGCCATCCAGCCAGACGAGGATGCAGTTGATCTCGTCCGGACTCGCCTTGCCCCGCGCCTGGGCCGCCTGCGCCCGCATCGCCAGGTTGTCTGAAAACGCCACCCCACCGATGGCCCCAAAGCCGATCTGCAAAAAGTCACGACGGCCCACGCCTGCGCAGTTGTAATGAGAACCAGAATTCACTGCCCAAACCTACGGCGAGGCCACGGGCGGTCTTGCGGCGGCTTTGTTCCTTTTGAAAAGAAGCTGCAGCCCCAGGTGGAACCACGTGCGCTCCTCCCGCCCCAGCAGCCCCAGAGTCAGCAGCGCAAAGAACGCCGCCGACAGCGCAGCGATGCCCAGCATGATGTGCCCGTACGTCGGCACCTCCAGCCACCGCCGCACCATAACAAAGGCCGGCGCCAGGAGCAGCGTGCTGCGCCCCAGCGGCAGCCACAGGCACTCCCACGCCACCGTGCGCCACGGCATGCCCACCTGCCGCACCACCAGCCACGGCATGGCCACCGCATACACCAGGCTCATCACCACCAGGCTGGCCACCGCCGCACCCACGATCCCATAAATCCGCACCAGTACAAAGGTCAGCGCAATGTTCAGCGTGATGCCCACCAGAAACGTCAGCGCCAGCGGCCGGTGCCGCGCCATGCTGATGAGCAGATGCCGCGCCGGGATCTGCGCCGCCCCCAGCACATGCGGCAGGATCAGCGCCAGCAGCACCGGCGTGGCCTCTGCCGCCTGCTGCGGCACCCAGCGTTTCAAAAAGGCCGGCCCCACCGCCCACAGGATGCCGCCCCCGATCACCGCCACCTGCACCGAAATGCGCGAGGCCGCGATGAACCCCCGCTCCAGCCCGCTGCGGTTCCCCGCCCCGTCCAACTGGCTGAAGGTGGAGAGCAACTGCGCCAGCGGATCCTGGTGCGGGAAGAAGGCTTGGCCGATGGTGATCGCGAAATAGCCGTAGATCGCGAAATCGAACCATTCGAGGACGTTGCCGATGGCACCGGCCCCGATGATACGGGTCTTCTCGGAAAACACTGTTGGCCCCGGCGCGATCGGTGTCAGTTGCCCTTCTTCTCGATGTTCCAGAAGACCGGCAC
>DMMK01000571.1 GCA_003453085.1 Verrucomicrobiales bacterium | reverse complement strand
TGCCTGCTGAACTAAAGCAGAATCTCGAAGCCACCCACACCAACGAGTTCAATCTCGCCAAAGCCCGCCTCAGCAAGCAGATGAAGCAGCGGCTGGAAAGCGTCCCAGAACATCGCCGCACCATTGCTGAAGAACGTATCACCCGTCTCATGCAGCGGTCTTTTCAGGAGGGTGAAAAGCTGGAGCGTATCGAAGCCCTCGTCGCTCTCGTGCTGGATGCCTTGGAGATTGATGAATACTGGACTGTATGCCAGCACGTCCACGAAGCAGAAAAAGTGGATGTGTTCCACTTCGCCACCGCTCTCGAAGAATTCGGCCTCTGCGACCTCGCCTTCATGGGAACACAGGCCAAGCGGCGACTGGAGTTCCTCGATGGACTCGACCGACTCGCCAACGACCCAAAGACGACCGAGGCTCAAATGCACAAGGCACTCGCTACCAACCTCTGGGTCTTCGGTCCGGAATATAGCCTCATGGCCAGTAACCGCCAGCTCCGCACCATCATTGAAGACTACATCGGCTCCGATGCCACCGACCGCCCGGACCTCTTCCTCGCAGGCAACGTCCTCAAACAACACCTCCTCATCGAGTTCAAGAAGCCCACACTCACCGTAGGACGCGACGCCGAGAATCAGGCCAAAAAGTATGCCGACACTCTCACTGGCAAACTTGGCATGTCCCTCGAAATCCTCATCATCGGCGGAGAGGTTGATGCCAAGCTCGTTGACGAATACACAGGCAAGAAAACCAATTTTGCCAGCTACCGAGCCGTCATCTCAACTGCGAAGACGCAGTTGGAGTGGATGCTCAAAGAGCTTGCGTCTAACCTCAATTAATCCCTGCAATATTTCATCGAACTGTGAAGGTGGACGGCGATAGTGGTGAAGTAGCTGCTGCCGACTTGCCAGAGGGCAAGGGTAACCACTCCTGCAGGCAACCACCCCGGTAAACGTCAGCTTGGCAGCGAGACGGGCCGTGTTACAATGCGGTATGTCGATCCAACAACTCCTCATCACTGAAGTCTCCCAGCAGCCGGAGCCGCTGCTGCGTGAAGTGTGGCATTACCTGAATTTTCTCAAATCGAAGGCGAACATGGAGCCTTATGAACAGGCGTCTGTTCGACCTGGTTTTGGTTCTGTTCCAGGAATCAAGCTGGCCGATGACTTTGAAGCGCCGCTCGAAGCTTTTGCGGATTATCGCCCATGACTGCTCTTCTGGATGCTCATGCGCTGCTTTGGTTCCTGTCCGGTAGCAGCCAACTCAGTGCCAAGGCGCTGGCGTTCATTCAAGATGCGCAGAACACCCTCTTCGTGAGCCCCGCGACCTTGTGGGAGATCGGCATCAAGGATTCTTTGGGAAAACTCACTTTGCCGGAACCCTTTGAAAAACTCTTTCCCGCGCGACTTGATGTTTCAAACATCATTACTCTTCCCATTCTGATTCCGCATCTTCATGTTCATCGACGGTTGCCGTTCCATCACAATGACCCTTTTGATCGCCTGATCATAGCACAGGCGTTGGCGGATGATCTCACCATTGTCTCCTGCGATTCGCAGTTTCCAGCCTATGGCGTCAAACTGCTCTGGTAATGTGCCGCCCTTCGCGGCACCCATGCGCTCCAGATGACCGACCTCCTCCAGCTTGAAAAACGGCATCTCTGGCATCCCTTCACGCCCATGCAGGCGTGGTGTGAGGATGGGCATGAACCGCTGATGTTGGTGTCAGGGCACGGCTGTTATTTGCGGGATCAGCATGGGCGTGACTACCTGGATGGCAACAGCTCCATCTGGACGAACATTCACGGGCATAGCCACCCCACCATCCATGCTGCCATCCGGGCGCAGTTGGATCAAGTCGCGCATACGTCCTTCCTCGGTTTCACGCATGAGCCTGCCATTCAGCTCGGTCAGCAACTGGTGGATCTCTTGCCCGGTAGCGCGCTGAGCCGGGTGTTTTATTCGGACAATGGCTCCACTGCCATCGAGTGCGCCATCCGCATGGCCTTGCAGTATTGGAAACAAAACGAGCATCCGCAGCGGGATACCATCCTGGCCTTTGACCGCGCTTATCATGGCGATACCCTGGGAGCGGCCAGCGTGGGGGGCATCCCGATCTTCAAAGGCAGCGGCAACGACTTCGGTTATCGGGTCCAGCGTGTGCCCACGTTTGAAGCTTTGGATCAACTGCCTCCAGAGGAAGTCGCGCGCCTTTCCGCCGTCATCATCGAGCCTCTCATCCAAGGCAGCGCTGGCATGCGCCTGTGGCCCCAAGGCATGCTCAAGGCCCTGAGTGATTGGTGCCGGGATCGCGATATCTTCCTCATCCTGGATGAAGTGATGACGGGTTTTGGCCGGACAGGAAAGATGTTTGCCTGCCAGCATGAAGACGTGGTGCCAGACTTTCTTTGCCTAGCCAAGGGCCTCACGGGTGGCTACCTGCCGCTGGCTGCGACGATGACGACGGAGCGTGTGTTTGAGGGTTTTCTAGGGGCCGGGCGTGCCTTTTATTACGGTCATAGTTATACCGCGAACCAACTCGGCTGTGCTGCCGCTTTGGGCAGCTTGCAGGTTTTTAGGGAAGAACAGGTCATGGAGCGTCTGCCAGAAAAGATCGGCGTCTTCACGGCTCTGCTTGATGCCCTGCGAGATCTCCCATCCGTGATGGACATCCGCCAATGCGGGCTAGTGGCGGGCATCGAGATCGGCCCTTACGCCCCCGTGGCCCTCATGGGCGTGAAGACCTGCCTGGAAGCCCGCCAGCATGGCCTGCTGACTCGGCCCGTGGTGGATACGCTCGTGCTCATGCCACCGCTCGCTGCGACGGAAGCCGAGCTGGAAAAAATGGTGAAGGCTTTGAGCCAAGCCATCGTGACCATCGCCGCTACGGCGTAAATTAGACCCCGAGGCAAAAGAATCGGTATAACCAAAAGAGCGGCGATTTAGGCGTGCCAAAGTAGCCAGAGCTTTAGCTCGCCAAAGCTCCGCCATCCATTCGGCATGTTAATTCTGCAGCTTGGCATAGCTGCCCACACGTGTGTGCGGGCACCTAGATTAGATCACGCCAAGGCCGCGCGAATCAGCAAGGCCATCGGGTCCGGGTCGCGGCCCATGAAGTCGCGGAAGAGCTTCGCAGGGTCCTCGGAGTTGCCCTTGCTCAGCACCTTGTCACGGAAGTCACGGCCCACCTTGGGATTCAGTACCCCTTCATTTTGGAAACGAGTGAAGGCATCGGCATCCAGCGCCTCCGCCCATTTGTAGCTGTAATAGCCGGCTGCATAACCGACGGGGCTGCTGAAG
>DMMK01000409.1 GCA_003453085.1 Verrucomicrobiales bacterium | reverse complement strand
GTTCAACGACAATGAAGCCCGGCGCATGCCGCGGTTCCTTTTCGAATTCAATGACAACGTGACTGCCGGTGATGCCGCAGTTCACATGGCCTTTGTTTCGGAAACGCCACCGCTCAGCATCCCAGCCACGGCCCGCCATGCCACGGGCAAGGATTTCTCCCGCTACAGCGAACCGCAGCCCACCTGGGCCGAAGAGATCGCCAAGGTCAAGCCGACTCTGGCCGAAGGAGCCACCCGCCTCAGCGCCATTGTCGTCGAGCCGAAAGAGCCCCTGCCTGTCGCGAACAAATGGAAGCTCGTCATCCAGCCCACGCTGATGAATGCTTCCGGTTATGTCAATCTGGCCACGGGGGATGCGATCGCTCTGGGTGATGTGAAGCCCTTTGAAGTGCGCAAGACCAGCGGTCATACGCCTTTTGACCAGCCTTACTACCTCGACATCGCTTTTAACAAAGCCCTGCTGCCAGCCCAGGATACACCTGCCAAGCCTGAGGAAATCCAGGCCCTGGCCGATAAGATGGCTGCCTCCGTCCACATCGAGCCGGCGGTCAGTGGCCTCAAGGCTGAGATCCAGGGTTACAGCCTGCGCCTCAGCGGAGGTTTCGCCTTGAAGACGCCGTATCGGGTCGTGGTGGAGCCTAACATCATGTCTGGCGACGGATTGCCACTGTCTGCGGTGGCGGAGCAAGAGGTGAGCTTCATCCCGAATGCCCCCTATGTGGCAGCCCCGGCCTTTGTGCGGACTCAGCTGGCCAAAGGCGGCGGTGACTTTGAAATCTCGGCGGCGAATGTTCGCGAAGTACGAGTGCGGGCGAAGAAACTGACCGGCCCTGAACTGCTGCAGACCACGCAAAAGTATGAGGCCTATCGCAGTGCCTTTTATCAGAACGAGAAAAAAAAGAAGGAGTTCAAGCCCGAGTCCCTGGATGCCTATCCTGGCACTGTCGTTTTTGATCGCACCTTTCCCGTGACCAAACCGCTGGATCAGAGTGAGATGCTGAAGCTCAATTGGCGCGAGGTGCTGGGCGGCGATGTCGCGGCCCCTTTATTCCTGGAATTCGAAGGCCGCGCAGCAGATGGTGTGACTGAAAAAGGGGTCATTACCCAGACCCTGGTGCAGTTCACGGATCTCGGCCTCATGCAAAAGAGCAATGGGCGCGAGACACTGGTTTTTGTCACTTCTTTGCAGACGGGTAAACCGGTGAGTGGTGTGCGCTTGACGGCAGTAGATGCGGAGCAAAAACTCATTGGTTATGCCGATACGGATGCCAATGGCATTGCCGTTTTGAAAGGAGCTAATCCGTCCCTCGTGCTGGCGGAAAA
Source organism: Verrucomicrobiales bacterium (assembly GCA_003453085.1). Classification (GTDB taxonomy): domain Bacteria; phylum Verrucomicrobiota; class Verrucomicrobiia; order Verrucomicrobiales; family Verrucomicrobiaceae; genus Prosthecobacter. The sequence goes on along the minus strand of DMMK01000409.1, from coordinate 2,044 downwards.
GGCGGGCGATTGCACCGCGCTGGATTGTGATGACTCCCACATCGGCGGTGCCATCCCGTATGACATTCCCACCGCCTGGGAGGATGTCTGGAAGCCTGTTCGTCGCACTTTTGTGTTTTCAGATCGTCCCCTGTATCGCCCAGGTGACACCGCTCATGTCAAGGCGCTGACCCGCACAAGAATGGCAGATGACCTAACCATTGATGCCGAATCATCCAAGGCCCGCGTGGTCATTCGAGATCCGCGTTACCGCGTGGTCTTGGAGAAGGAGATCTCCTTCAGCCCAAATGGCTCCTGGAACGAAGATTTCAAACTCCCTGAAGGCCCCATGGGCTGGTATGAACTCATGGTTCACTTCGACGTTCCAGGTCAGGAAAACCAAGGGGCCAGCGGCTTCTATTCCTTCCGCGTGGACGACTACAAGCCCAACAGCTTTGAAGTGAAGCTGGACGGCAAGAAACTGGATGTGCTGACCGATCGGCTGAAGCTGCCTTTGAGCGCCAATTATTACATGGGCAAGTCCCTCAGCCGGGCCAAGGCGAGCTGGACTGCTTCCTCTTCCCGCGCCTTCACACCGCCGCAGGGCTACGATGATTACCACTTCGGAGATGCGCCACGATGGGCGCAGTATGGCAAGGACCGTGATGCCGACGGGCACTATGACGACAGCGACTCTGAGGAAGAAGGTGAGTGGTGGGTGAATGGCGATGTTTTCCTCAGCGATGAGGGCACGGCCACCCTGGAAATGCCCATGCCACCTCCAGACCGAGCGGCCCTACCGCAGCAGGTGCGCGTCACGGCGGAGGTGACGGATATCAACCAGCAGACCATCAGTGCGGCGACTGAGTTTGAGGTGCCGGGCGCTGACTACATCCTGGGGCTGAAAGGGCCGCAGTTCTTTGGTGCTGCGGGGCAGGACGTGCGGGTAGATGTTTTGGCCATTGATTCCAAAGGCCAGCCCGCCGCAGGCCGTGTGAGCGTGGAAGTGAAGGTGGAACGCCAGGAATACCACACGCTGAAAATCGCCACGGCTGGTGGAGGTTCGACCACCAAGGACCAGGTCATCCTCCGTGAAGAACTGAAACAAACCGTGGAGCTCACATCGCCTGCGGCCAACAGTGCCCCGACAGCACTGGTCAGCTTCAAGCCCACCCGGGGCGGAGTCTATTTTGTGACGGCTGAGTCCACGGATGCCAAGGGCAAGAAGATGCTCTCACGCCTGCCAGTTTACATCCTTGGCGGCGGCGAGTTCCCCTGGGCCATGGAAGATGGCGCACGCATCAATCTCCAGCCTGAAAAGAAGAAGCTGAAGCCCGGTGAAGAGGCCGTGATCGTGGTGAAAACTCCCATCGCCGGGACGGCTCTGGTTACGGTGGAGCGCAACAAAGTGCACCGTCATTTTGTCACCCAGATCTCGCCAGAACAGCCCGTGATCCGTGTGCCCGTCCAGGATGAGGAAGCACCGAATGTGTTCGTCTCCGTGGTGCTCGTGCGTGGCAGTGACGGCAGCCCGAAACAGCACAAGATGCCGGAATACAAGGTCGGCTACTGCCAGCTCGAAGTGGACTCAAAGGCCAAGGAACTCACTGTGGCCATTGCTCCTGAAAAGCTGGAGGTGAAGCCCGCGGAATCCTTTACCGTGACCGGCACCATCACCGATTTCCAGGGCAAGCCCGTCATTGGCAGCGAGGTCACGCTTTATGCCGTGGATGAAGGCGTGCTCAGCCTCATGAAGCATGAGACGCCGGATCCTTCGGCCTACTTCCATGAGGCACAGCCACTGGCCATTGACAACTACACCTCCTTTGATGACCTGCTACCGGAAGAGTTCGCAGCCCGTGAACGTGGCAACAAAGGCTTCGTCATCGGCGGTGGTGGGGAGATGGATGAAAGTGCCCTGCCGGTGCGCAAAAACTTCGTGGCCACTCCTCTCTGGTTAGCCACCGTGGTGACGGACGCCCAGGGCAAGATCAGCGCCACGGTGAAAGCTCCGGACAATCTTACCCGCTACCGCCTGATGGCCATTGCCAGCAGTGGCGCAGAC
>DMMK01000110.1 GCA_003453085.1 Verrucomicrobiales bacterium | reverse complement strand
ATGGCGGGCACCGCTGTGTTCAGGAGGGTGGCATCCAGATTTTCCATGAACAGGGCCACGGCGACGAGCCAGGGCAGGATGGCCAAAGACGGCGAAGGAGCGGCCGGTGGGGCAGCAGGGGGCGCGGTCTCGGGTGTCATGGGCGCGTCAGACTTCGTGCTCTTTTTTCCAGGCCTTCAGGATGGAGTCCAGCAGACCGGGAAAGCGGCTGTCGAGTTCCTTGCGCCGCACACGGCTGGTCAACTCCACACCACGCCGCTCGCTGTGGATCACGCCCGATTCCCGCAGGATGCGGTAGTGTTGGGAGCAGGTGGACTTGGGCATGGGGCCCTTCAGACGGCTGGTGGTCTCCACACAGTTCAGGCCGTCCTCGGCCTTGCGAAGCTCGGCCACGATGCTGAGACGCACCGGATCCGACAGGGCATGAAGGACGCCTGCGACGGTGATGCTTTCGACGGGAGGATGGTGGAGCGGTCTGATAAAAACATTCTACACAATTTTGCTTGCAGTTCAATGATTCTTTAGTTCCGTATTTATGAACAACGGAACAAACCTCATGCCCACACTTTTTGATTCGCTCCAAGTCGGTCCTCTGCTCCTGCCCAACCGCATTTTCATGGCTCCCCTCACCCGTAGCCGGGCTGGCAGCCAGCGCGTGCCAAATGCGCTGATGGCCAAATATTACCGCCAGCGGGCCAGCGCCGGCCTGATCCTCAGCGAGGCCACCTCGGTGACGCCGATGGGGGTGGGCTATGCCAACACACCCGGAATCTGGTCCGCTGCGCAGGTGGCCGGATGGAAGCTGGTGACCCAGGCGGTACATGAAGCGGGTGGCCGCATCTTTTTACAGCTCTGGCATGTGGGCCGTGTCTCGGACCCACTCTTTCTGGACGGGGCGTTGCCTGTGGCCCCGAGCGCTGTGCGACCCGCAGGCCACGTGAGCCTAGTGCGACCTGAGAAGCCGTTTGTGACCCCTCGTGCGCTGGAGCTGGCCGAGCTGCCAGGCATCATCGAGGCCTATCGCAAAGGGGCGCAAAATGCCCTGGAGGCCGGTTTTGATGGCGTGGAGATTCACGGGGCCAACGGCTACCTGCTGGATCAGTTCCTGCAAACCAGCACGAACCAACGCACAGACGAGTATGGCGGTCCGGTGGAAAACCGGGCGCGGCTGATGCTGGAGGTGACCGATGCGGTAATCTCGGTCTGGGGCGCAGACCGTGTGGGCATGCACCTGGCCCCGCGCTGCGATGCGCATGACATGGGCGATACGAACCCGCTCGAAACTTTTGGTTATGTCGCCCGGGAGCTGGGACGGCGGAAGATCGCCTTCATCTGTGCGCGTGAGCGTCAGGGCCCGGACAGCATCGGTCAAGAGCTGAAGAAGGCCTTTGGCGGCCTTTATGTGGCGAATGAAAAGTTCACCCTGGAATCCGGCAACGCGATCCTGGCCGCAGGTGATGCCGATGCCGTGGCCTTCGGAGTCCCCTACATCGCCAATCCGGACCTGCCGGAGCGTTTTGCCCAAGGTGCCGCCCTGAATCCAGCCGACCCGACGACGTTCTATGCGGACGGTCCGGTGGGCTACACCGATTACCCTGCGTTATGAAGACTCCTTCCCGCCTGCTCTACTCCGTTCTGGATCTCGCCCCGATTTTGCAGGGCGAGACAGCGGCAGATTCCTTCCGCCATTCGCTGAAGCTCGCGCAGCAGGTGGAAAAATGGGGCTATCACCGCTTTTGGTTGGCGGAGCATCACAACATCCCCGGCGTGGCCAGTGCGGCCACCTCCGTGGTCATCGGCCACATCGCAGGCGGCACATCCACCATCCGGGTGGGCTCCGGCGGCATCATGCTGCCGAACCATGCGCCGCTGGTGATTGCCGAGCAGTTTGGCACACTGGAGTCGCTGTATCCTGGGCGCATTGACCTGGGGCTGGGCCGTGCGCCCGGTGGGGACCAGACCACCTCGCGCGCCCTTCGACGGGGCCTGGGCAGCAGTGGCGATACCTTCCCTGGAGATGTGCAGGAGCTGCAAGGTTTTCTCTCCCCTGCCCTGCCGGGGCAAAAGGTGCGGGCCGTTCCGGGCCAGGGCCTCAATGTGCCGCTTTATTTGTTGGGCAGCAGCACCTTCAGCGCCAGTTTGGCGGCGGAGCTGGGCCTGCCGTTTGCCTTTGCCTCCCACTTCGCCCCGGAGATGCTTCATCAGGCCATCGGGATCTATCGCACCCATTTTCGCCCCTCGGCCGCCCTGGCCAAACCGCATGTGATGGTGGGTCTGAATGTCTTTGCCGCCGATACGGATGAGGAGGCCACCCGGCTCTTCAGTTCCCTGCAGCAGGTCTTTCTGCACCTGATCCGGGGCTGGCCAAAGCAACTGCAACCGCCGGTGGATGACATTGATGCGCTGTGGAATCCGGTGGAGGAGGCGCAGGTGAGCCGGATGACCCGCTGCTCCGCCGTGGGCGGCCCGGAATCCTTGCGTAACCAGATCGAATCCCTGCTGGACGAAACCGGAGCCGATGAAATCATAGCAACGGCCCACATCCACGATCCGCAGGCCCGGCTGCGTTCGTTTGAAATCGCGGCCCAGGTCTTCCAAGATCTGCAAAAAGCACGCGCCTGACTTCCCCCTAACTAAAAACACAACAAGACGATTATGGAATACAGACAACTCGGCGGCTCCGGCTTCAAAGTCCCCGCCCTTACCCTCGGCACTGGCACCTTCGGCGGCGGCACGGAATTTTTCAAGGAGTGGGGTGCCTCCGATGTGGCCGAAGCCTCCCGCCTCATTGACATCAGCCTGGAAAACGGCCTAACCATGTTTGATACAGCGGACATCTACTCCGACGGCATGGCGGAAGAGATCCTGGGCGCCGCCATCAAGGGACGGCGCGACCAAGTGCTGATCTCCACGAAAGGCACCTTCCGCTTTGGCGAAGGGGCGAACAACGTGGGCTCCTCCCGCTGGCACCTCATCCGCTCCGTGGAAAACAGCCTGAAGCGCCTGGGCACCGACTACATCGACCTCTACCAACTCCACGGCTTCGATGCCATGACACCGGTGGAAGAGGTGATGAACACGCTGGATGATCTGGTGCGCGCGGGCAAGATCCGCTACATCGGGGCCTCCAATTTCTCCGGCTGGCAGCTCATGAAGGCGCAGGCCTATGCAGAGAAGTTCAACCTTTCCCGCCATGTGGCAAACCAGACGTACTACTCGTTGATCGGCCGCGATTATGAGTGGGAGCTGATGCCCCTGGGCCTGGACCAGAAGATCGGTGCCGTTGTCTGGAGCCCCCTGGGCTGGGGCCGCCTGACGGGCAAGATCCGCCGCAACCAGCCACGGCCTGAGACGAGCCGCCTGAACCACTCGCTGAGCAACCAGTATGGTCCGCAGGTGGATGATGAGTACCTTTACAAGGTGGTAGATGCCCTGGACGAAGTGGCCGAGGAAACCGGCAAGTCCGTGCCCCAGGTGGCGCTGAACTGGCTGCTGCAGCGCCCCACCGTCTCCACCGTCATCATCGGTGCCCGCAATGAGGAGCAACTGCGCCAGAACCTGGGTGCCGTCGGTTGGAACCTCACCACCGAGCAGGTGGCGAAACTGGACGCCGCCAGTGACAAACCCAAGACCTACCCCTACTGGCACCAGGTCGGCTTTGAAGAGCGGAACCCGTTTCCGGTGAAGTGAGTCAGGAGCTTTGGCTCCTCCCCAGCCACGCCTGAAAAGGCGTGGCTTTTTTATGCCGGCATTGGATGGAATATCCGGCGATGGGAGGGCGGTGCGAGAGAAGCACGTTCTACGACCGGAAAGCGAGGCCTGTTTAGGCGGGGGACTGTGCGACTTCGACCACTTTCTGGGCCAGTTCTTGGCCGAGGGATTCTTGGAGTTGTTTGATTACTTGGGGGCGGAACTCCATTGCAGCGGTACGGATAAGCCTGACCATGCTTCCAAGACAAATCGTTTTGTTGTGCTGGTCGTGTGTGGGGTGAAAGAGGTGGAAGGCTTTAAGGAAAAAAAAGGAAGCTTGAGAAAAGTTATTCTGCTTTTCAGCGAGTCGGCCCAACTGATGGTAAGTGATGGCCGCGCCGCGCTCATTGCCCTGCTTTTCTTCGATGGATAGGGACTTACGATACCAACTCTCAGCGGCAGCATAGTCCAATTGCTCTTCAGCGAGGCGACCCAACTGATGGTAGGTTCTGGCCGCGCCTTGCTCATCGCCCTGCTTTTCTTCGATGACTAGGGACTTGAGATAGCAGCGCTCAGCGGCGGCAAAATCTCGTTGCTCTTCAGCGATCATTCCCAGTTGATGGTAAGTAATGGCCGCGCCGTGCTCATTGCCCTGCTTTTCCCTGATGGCTAGAGACTTGAGATACCAACGCTCAGCGGCAGCATAGTCCCGTTGCTCTTGAGCGAGGCGGCCCAACTGATGGTAGCTGCTGGCCGCGCCGTGCTCATTGCCCTGCTTTTCCTTGATGGCGAGAGACTTGAGATACCAGCGCTCAGCGGCGGCAAAGTCGCGCTGCTCTTCAGCGAGGCGGCCCAACTGATGATAGCTGCTGGCTACGCCGCGCTCATTTTCCTGCTTTTCCTTGATGACTAGGGACTTGAGATACCAGCGCTCAGCGGCAGCAAAATCTCGTTGCTCTTGAGCGATGAATCCCATCTGATGGTAGGTACTGGCCGCGCTTTGCTCATTGCCCTGCTTTTCCTTGATGGCGAGAGACTTGAGATACCAGCGCTCAGCGGCAGCGAAGTCGCGCTGCTCTTGGGCGAGGATTCCCAACTGATGGTAGGTGCTGGCCGCGCCTTGCTCATTGCCCTGCTTTTCGAAGATGGCGAGGGACTTGCGATACCAGCGCTCGGCGGCGGCGAAGTCGCGAAGGCTTGCATTAACCGTCCCCATCTGGTTAGCAGCGATTGCTTGCTCGTCAAGATCGTTGACACTGACTGACCAATGATAATGTAGATTGGCCGTTTTTAGAGATTCTTCTATTTGAAAAGTGTTTAGATAGTATTCAAAAAGAAGTGGCCACCACGGTGCCTGCATTTCATCTGTAAGGGTCTCTAAATGCGGTCGAATTTTTTCCAATAGACTCTTGGTCCTACCTAGATCGCCAAGAGAGATAGCGGCGGTGAAGAGAGGAAGGTAGAAGCGTGAAACGAGAATGTCTTGGGGTGTTCCCGATTGCAGAGCCTGAACAAGCTGACTTTCCAAAGATTGGATAGTCTGGCGAGCTGTTTGAGGTGAGAGGAGATGCGGGCCTATATCAGAAATGGGTAGGGAAGAATCATCCCAATCAGCCTTTGCGGACAGTAAGTGTGCTTTGACCGGAATCCAACGTTTCAGGTGGTCTGCGCATGAACTAAGTGACCGATACTGGCGAGGCAGCAGGAAGAAGATGATTTGAGCCTGAAGCGAATCCCATTTTTCACGCATCTGGTTCATTTGGGACCAAAAGCGGTCGGTTTCCTCCGGGGTGGATTCTCCATTTGTGCCAGCGAGAGCCAAAAGGCCGAGACTTTCAGGCCAGCCTTCAACTGTTTGTCTGGCCTGGGTAAAAAGTTTTTCGGGCGATGTGGAGGGAGTGAAGTCGAGAGTGGTGACGGGCCTGCCGGGCGACCATGCTGCAAAGGCGGCCATCAGAGTATCCATCTCATGTCGCGTCGCCACTTCAATGACCATCAAGCCTGGCAGAGGATGCCGGACGGCGTTTTCAACACGCTCCCAATCGGGACACTTGATGAAGGATTGGATCTTAGAGTCGTCCCAGTTCACGCAAGTTGTCTATCACCAAGGGATGAACTCCATACCAACGATCACCATTGTATTCGACAATAGCGCAGCAGCGGAGCAGTATCTGATAAATAGGGTCAATTTTAGGATGATTCTTTTTTCCACCCAACTGGCATTTGGCACACTCAACTAGCCTGTCAAAAAGCAGGTCCAAGGTGACTCCTTCAGGTGCGGGGGTTGGCAAACTGATATCTGACCAGAACTCGGTTTGCTTATTTTTTAAAGCCTTGCCAATGACATCGCGCGTCAACGGCACCGTCGAACTGGTCATAAGTGCGGAATTAAAAAGCACCTCAAAAACATGCTGGAGTACGCCGCCTGTCTTTTCCACTAGCAGATCCAGAGCGTCTGGTTCAATGGCATTTTCGCCAATTCTCTTAATGACAATTTCACGCACAATCTTAAAACCATTGGCGCGAGTCTGATCAAGGTTGATCACCTTGATCATGGGAAGGCCGAAGGAACTGAACTGGTTGTCGAGATTGGATGCTTCGTGCGAGTGGTAGGTGAAGATCGGAATGGTGTAGATGATGTCCGACTTGATTCCTGCCAGTAGGTTAACGTTGTCTATAAAAACCCGCTTGGCTGTTGCAATGTCGAGCTTATCCAAATCTTCAACGATGAACAGAATGCGCTGGCGACTAGGAAGTGCCAGCCTAACTGCGTTGATGGCCATATTGACGTGATGCAACAATTCGGCTGGTCTTTTTCGCAACTTAAGAGTCTGAGTCTGCGTGTGATTCGAACTCAATTTGATGTCACCTTTGACGCTTCCGAGCAATTTGAGCAATTTGAGGAGAACGGTTTCCGTGTTAACCGCAGCCTCAGCCGAAACGGCTAGGCTCTTCTCCTGAGACTTTTCGGTTTCAACGGTGGATTCAGACAAGTAGTCCAGGAGAGGCTGCAAGTGATCTCCTTTCACATCAAGGGGTGAGTCTGATATGGAGGGTGGTGGATTTTGGGCGGCGTGAAGGAGACGCTCGACTAAAACGACAAAAATGTCCTCGGCCTGAACTGCCGCCAAGTTCATTTCATCCCGAACCGAAAAGGTGATGGGAAACCAGTTTTCATGTTCATCCAGTTTTTGGGCTACCCTTGAAAGCTCGGTAGTTTTGCCACTGCCGCCATGCCCATAAACGAGAATGCGTGTGCCATCGTCAGAATCATCCAGGCAATCTAAAATGCGATCAACAAGCGGTCTTTCGGGATCACGGGCTGTGTCTGTATCCACCCAGAAACGCCGCAATTCCTCATCAGTATCCAGTGCACCCAACTTGCAGGCACGGCGGATTTCGCGCAGGGCTGCTGCGTGCTCAGAACCGATACGGGAAGATAGAAGTGAGGCCATGTTGATGCAAGAACTGTACGTATATGCGAAGGAAGGGGAAGTGCAAATGTATGTGCTGCGTGCTAATCGAGAGGTGGGCAGGCGGCGGGGAAGATTGAGATTTGCACCACTTGTGCCCCACCAAAACAAAACAGCCGGAGCGTGAGCTCCGGCTGCGTTGGTTAAAGAATCGGGGGATGGAGAATTAGGCGGCGGCTTTGACCTGCTCGTTCTTTTTCTCGATCGCTGCCTTCGCCTGGTTGGCGAGGGCGACAAAGGCGGCCTCATCCTTGATGGCGATGTCGGACAGCACTTTGCGGTCGATTTCGATTCCCGCAAACTTCAGGCCTTCCATGAGACGACTGTAGGTGATGCCAACGTTACGCGCAGCGGCGTTGATACGCTGGATCCACAGGTTGCGGAAGGTACGCTTGCGCACCTTACGGTCACGGTAGGAATACGTCATTGCCTTGCGGACAGCGTCCTTGGCATAACGGAAGTGGGTGGAACGGAAACCGCGGAAGCCTTTGGCTTTCGCGAGTGTGCGCTTGCGGCGTTTGCGGCTAGCGGGGGCGTTTGTGGCTCTTGGCATTTTCTATTTCTCTGAACAGGCTGTTGTTATGGATTCGATGACCGGCCTCACCTGATCTGAGGCTTTCACACATGTGAAACCAGACCGGAGCATCGTGGTCCCGCTAGGGGACCGTGGATTAACCGCGGTGTGAGAACGGCATATTTGCCAGCACACCTTTTTTATCCACTTCTGCCACGAGGGCGACTTTACCGAGGTTGCGCTTACGTTTGCGGCTCTTGTTCTGCAAGATGTGGCGCTTGCCTTGTTTACGGCGGAGCACCTTACCTGTTGCAGTTACTTTGAACCGTTTAGAGTAAGCTTTTCTCGTTTTTGCTATACCAGCGTTTTTGGACATAGGGGCCGCGAAGGTGGCGGCAAATGTACAAACGGCAAGGTTTTTTTAACCGAGATGTGAATAAGAGCGCAGATTTAGGCGATTTCCAGGGGAATTGAGGGGCCTCAGCCTGCGAAAAGCCGCTCCAAGCGCCAAAACGGAGTTTCCAGGGAGCTGGGCAACCCGAAAGTGCCTTGGACCTAAATGACACCCGATCTACGGAAAGAATGCCATTCAGGTTGCCAGTTTCGCTGCCGCCTCTTAGCTTTCAGACCTTCTTTTTTCTCCCGACCTCATGCTCATCACCACGAAAGCCTATGCCCGCGCCGGTTTGGTGGGCAACCCTTCGGACGGCTACTTTGGCAAGACCATCTCCTTCATCATCCGCAATTTTGCGGCGGAGATCACCTTGTTCGAGACGCCGGAGCTGACCATTGAGCCGAACCAGCGGGACCATTCCGTGTTTGGCAGCATCGAGGAACTGGCCCGCGATGTGCGCCAAAACGGCTACTACGGCGGCATCCGCCTGCTAAAGGCGAGCGTGAAGCGTTTTTTTGACTACTGTACCAAGCAGGGCCTGCCGCTGCATGGGCGGAACTTTACCCTGCGCTACCACAGCAACGTGCCGCCGCAGGTGGGTATGGCAGGCAGCAGCGCCATCATCACGGCCTGCTGGCGGGCACTGATGGCCTTTTACAATGTGGATATCCCGAAGCACGTGCTGCCCAGCCTGGTGCTCAGCGTGGAAAATGATGAGTTATGTATTCCCGCAGGCCTGCAGGACCGCGTGATCCAGGCCTATGAAGGCGTGGTGTACATGGACTTCAACCGGGCCTCGATCGAAAAGCTGGGCTACGGCGTTTATGAAGAGATCGATCCCGCTTTGCTGCCGCCCGTGTACGTGGCCTATACGGCGAAGCTGAGCGAGGGCACGGAGGTCTTTCACAATGACATTCGCGGCCGCTGGAACCGGGGCGAGCGAGAAATCGTGAGCGCCATGTACCAGTGGGCGAACCTGGCCCAGCGGGTGCGCGACATGCTGCTGGAAAAACGCGGGCATGAGATCGGCCCGCTGCTGAATGAGAACTTCGACCTGCGCCGCCGCCTGTATAAACTAGGCCAGGGCAATCTGGACATGGTGGAGGCGGCCCGCGACTGCGGAGCCAGCGCCAAGTTCACCGGCAGCGGCGGGGCCATCGTGGGCACCTATGAGGACGAGGCCATGTTTCAGC
>DMMK01000217.1 GCA_003453085.1 Verrucomicrobiales bacterium | reverse complement strand
ATCCCGCACCTGACGCACCAGCTTCAATTCGCGCAGCCACTGGCGCTGATCATCGTTCAACTGCTGCCGTGTCCAAAGCAGCGCCGCCTGGGCCAGAGGATTCAGTTCATCGAGCTGGCTTTCGCTGGCCGCCCCTTCGTCATGATTGCCACGGACCACCGGGCAGCCCATCTGGCGCACCGTTTCCAGGCATTCGACAGGGTTCGCGGCATAACCGACGATGTCACCGAGACAGACGTAATTGGCACAGCCCTGCTCCTGGGCGTCCCACAGAACAGTCTGCAGGGCCTCCAGATTAGCATGAATGTCTCCGAAAATGGCAAATTTCATCGAGGTTGAGCGATGGGGTAAAAGGTGGCATCATCGGGATGACCGAAGGGAAATCAAGCATTTCGGCACGGGAGCCCAAGGTAGTTACTCCAAATCCAGCCTCGGGTGACAGTCTTTATAAGCTTAAATCTGCCGGCCAGTCCATCTGCGACTCACCATGCATGATCTCCGCGAGCACCGGCACATCCAGGAATTGCTGCATCACCATGCGGTTGGAGATGCTGGCCAGGTCGCGCTCGTCATGGGTGTTGTTGAGGATGATGCCCGCACAGGTTAGGCCGCGGGCCTGGATGTTTTTCACCGTCAAAATCGTGTGGTTCAGGCAACCCAACTTGTTGTTCACCACGACAATGATGGGAATGGACAAGTCGCCAGCAAGATCCGCCATGCTCAGCTTCTCCGTCAGGGGCACTTCCCAGCCCCCAGCCCCCTCTACCAGCACTTGGGAAAACCGGGCCGCCAAGGAGAAAAAGCCCTGCCTCGCAGCCTCCACATCCACTTTTTTGTTTTCCAGCAGGCCTGCGGCAAAAGGCGAGGCGGGCACTTTGAGATACACGGGGTTCACTTCCTCCAGCGTAACCGCCTCACCACTGGCCTGACGTAGTGCATGGGCATCCATCCGGTCACCGCAGGCCAGGGGCTTGTAACCCACGGCCGCGTGGCCTTCGCGGCGCAGCGCCTCGATGAGCAGGCAGGTGACATAAGTTTTTCCAGCGTCGGTATCGGTGCCGGTGATGAAATAGTGCATAAGGATATGCTATGCCGCGCCGAAGCAGGCTCGGCAATGCTTGTTTGCCCGTTCTGGTGCTACTCCGCACGGATGCCGATTTTCTCCACCGGGATGGCCTTGAACCCGAGCTTGAAGGCCGGGGATTCAGGTTTCAGACGCCAGTCGTCCTTTTTCCAATCCACAAAGAGCGGATCGGCGACGAGGCTGTTTTTGTCCCAGCCGGCAGACTGCCACGCGGTCCATTCATCCAGTGGCTCGGCTTCGGAAATGCGGATGTCATCCAAGAACACCTGGCCCTGAGGCTCGTGGCAGTCCACGCGCAGCCAAAAGGCCTTCATCCAGGGTTTCCAGCCGGTTTCGTTTTCACGCAGCATGCGGCCCGTGGCCTCGACTTCCTGCCACTCACGGGTCGCGATGATGCTGGTGCTGCCCGCCTGCCAATAACCCTCGCCGTTTTTAAACGACGCCAAGGCCAGGCTCATTTTGGCGCTGGGTTCCGTGGATCTCATTCGCAGCCTCACCCGATAGGCGGCTCCGGGTTTGATGGGCACGTCAGGGCCATGAAAGACGCTTTTGGGATTCTTGGGATCTTTCCCCAAAGCGCAGTCCACCCGCAGGACTCCTTCAGCGGCGACGAGCTGCACGTCCTGGTTAGGCCGGTGATTGAATCCCCAGCCTTTCGGGGTTTTGCCAGCCGGGGCTTGATCGAAATTTTCCACCACCAAAGGCTCACCTTTGTCTGGCCCAACCTGATTGATGCCCGTGACGATAGGATGCCCACCATTCCAAGCGAGGTTGTGGTCAATCGTGTTCCACCGCGGTGAAGCATGACGGATGTCGCCATATTTCACGCCGGGTGTGTCACCCAACATGATGTTATGCTGAAACACATTGCCGCTCATCATGGTGCCGTCTTCGCGGATGGCATCTTTGGGGTGCATATCCATGTTGCGCATGTTTTTCCAGGCGGGCTGGCCCATGACGGACTCATAGCCCTTCACCATCGTGGGGTAATGGCTGTCATAAAACCGCATCGTTTTCGTCCAGCCGTGGAGATCAAACTGGAATTTGCCACCGAGGGCGAAGACGTTGTTTTCCACCACGCAGTCACGGGCGTTGTGCATGTGAATCGGCGTGTGGGCCACACGGAAGACGATGTTACCGATAATGTCCAGGCCACCGCTGTTATCATCAGGATAAAGACCGAAGGTGAACCAGGGATGTTTCAGACCGCCAGCCTCCTGACCACAGCCGACGATGTCATGGATCAAGTTATATCGCCACTTGCTACCCCGGCTGCTGATCCAGTCCCGCCCACCGGTGTAGATGGCACCGCCATCTTGGGTCTCCAGCACCAGATGATGCAGGTGGTTGTACTCCACGATGAGATTGTTCCCACTCATCTGCACGCCCATGCGTGGGCCGTCATGGATGTGGTTATGCGCCGCCGTGTGATCCACACCGTTCAGGGCGATGCCACAGGCGTTTTTGTTAAACACACCCATGTGATGAATGTGATTGTCCTCCGCGATATGACCCGGACCCGTCAGCGTTTTGCGGTCGCCGCCGCTGAGGCTGATACCGTTGCTACCCGTGTAGCTGATTTCATTGCGGGACAGGCGCACATTTTTGCCCCCGCTGACACCGATGCCGCTGCCGCTGAAGGCCCCCACCTGAGTGAGGGTGCAGCGTTCCACCCGGCAATCTTCCGACCCCTCGAAGGTTATGGCGCTGCCATGGCAGCCAGTGAGGGTGAGGCCGCGAATGGTAATATTTTTGGCGCCGGTTTTAACTTTGAAAAAGCTTTCCAGAATGGGCAGGCGAACTTCCTGCCCATCCAGCGGCTGTGGGGGCCAAAAGTAGAGCGTTCCCGTGTGTTTGTCATAAAACCACTCACCCGGCGCATCGAGTTCCTCCAAGGCATTTTGGAAGTGGTAGCGGTTGTGCGGATGCAGGTCGTAGCTGCAATCTTTCTTGAGGGTCAGCAGACCAGTCTGAGGGTCCAGGGACTGGATAGGCTCGATAAAATTCCACCAGCCGTATTGGGCAAAGATGTCCAGCTCTACATCCTCCGGATGCGCCCACTTCCGGATGTCGGCAGGCTTCACATAGAGGTTCCGTTTCCATAGATGCCCCTCAGGAGCGCCCGCCGGAGGAAACTCCGCCACAAAGGCCCAGCCACCATAGAGCGGATCTGCCACGTCAAAGTTCGGGTATCGGGCCAGTACTTGGCGCTGGCCGGCAAAGAGGAGCTGCTTGGGCAAAAATCCCTTGGGCAGGAGTTTGGAAACGTCGGCCTTGAGGATTTTCCCTTCATGGGCCTGCCAGCCGGTGACGACAGGTGCGCCGATGAGGCTAGCGCCTTTTCCCGTGATAGTGAGCTGGGAATCCTGGGCCTCCAGCACAAGAGGCTGGGTGATTTCCGTGATACCCTCAGGCAGAATGAGGGTGGCGGGCTCGTTGTTGCCTGCTTTGCGCCATTCGCGCACTTGCTGCAGGGCCTGGGTGAGGGAAAGAGCAGGAGAGATCTGTACCTCTACAGCCCCCAGGAAAGAGGCGCTGAGGGAGATGCCCAGAAGGATCAGGAAAGAACAACGAAACATGAGACGGCAGCGATACGCCTTCCGCCCCCATCGGCAACTGCCTGCATGCGGCGTCTTTTGCCAAAGACTGGGGAAGTTTTTTTCAAAACCCAGGGTCGCCTGTTGACCATCTTAAGAAGATCAGGCATTCACAGGCACAATCTCCTATGAACGATCCCGTAAACACCTCTCCCCTGGATGCGTTCAACGGACGCATCGAACCGACACGGGTTTCGTTTTTCTACCAGATGGGGCTGGGTGTTGTGGCCCTCACCATGGTTCTCCTGCCGCTGGTTTATGTGGCCCTCATTGTGGCCATGGGCAAGCTGGTG
>DMMK01000330.1 GCA_003453085.1 Verrucomicrobiales bacterium | reverse complement strand
CGTAGAGCAAATGATAAGGGAAACGGTCAAAGTTGCAGCGCCTCAGCCCGCAGGCATCGAAATGGAAAAAACGTGGATTTTCAGCAATCTTGAAAAGCCCCATTTGGAATTCTCCAAAGAAATCTTCAGAGAGTTCTTCGGAAACCTCCGAGTATTTTTCCAGGATGTGATCCAGGTCTTTCTGGACCTGTTTATGAAACCTAACTCGCACGGTAGCGAAGGCCGGAAACAAGTTGGTCAAAAGTAATCATGACCTCTGGATTTTCATCGGCTTCACGCACCCGGCTCATGACTTCCTCATCGGAAACCGTGTAATGGGGCTTCTGAAGCCCGTGCAAAAGTCGAGCCGCCAAAGAAGCCCTTTCATCCTCCGGCAGCTTGTCTGCTTCAGCACTCAGTTCTTCCAGTTTCATGGATCAAATAATAATCGCTGCCACATCTTCCGCCACTCGTTTTCTCAAATGCGCTCCAGTATGGACCGCGCTAAAGCGGTATTGACCACCCGTCCGGTATCTTCTTGCTTTAGCCAGCACGCCAATAACGCGTCTTCCTCTAGGGCACAAATGTGAGCCGCATTCAGTGCCTACCCGCTAGGGCTAACTGCACTCATCTGATTTTAGGAATTAAGTGCATGTTAAGAATTTCAAGCTGTGCTTCTTCTTGGAGTTCGCCCTTTTGAAAACGCTCGAGAGTCATTTTTTCAGCCCTATATTTTCTCCAAAATTCCCGCCAAGCTTTAGGTTTGCTTGGGCTCGGAATATGGATTTTCCAATGGACATACTCGCATGCATCATGGCAGAGCGCGCACGTCACAGCTTCGACAAGTTGATCACGTCGATAAGATTTTCCGCAATTCACGCAGACCCATGTTCTCTGGCTCATCTTTTTGTGAGGACGACGTTCAATATGAGACCCCAGCGTTAGCCATCTGTCTCTGGAAATTCATAAGTCACTTCTTTGATAACGCAAGGCCACAGGCATTATCCGAAAGAACAACGATCCAACCCATTCGCCGATCAATCAAGACGAGCATAGCCAGCAGCCGCTTACGTGGCTTCTAATGAACAAAGTAACTGAGTCAAACGAGGGTCTCACCGCGCAAGCTGATTGACCACCCGCCCAGCCCCTCTAGCATCGCGGGCTCATGCCTCAGCCAGCACGCCGCCTTGAAGTCTTCACCGAATCCGTCATCCGGGAGATGACGCGTCTTTCGAACCGTCATGGGTCCATCAACTTGGCCCAGGGGTTTCCGGACTTTGATCCGCCGGCGGAACTGATTGAAGCCCTGGCTGTGGCCATTCGCGGGCCGCATCATCAGTATGCGGTCACGTGGGGTGCGCCGCGTTTCCGCCAAGCGCTGGCTCGCAAGCATTCGCAAACCACCGGACTGGATCTGGATGCGGATCGGCACCTGGTGGTGACCTGCGGCAGCACGGAAGCGATGATGGTGGCCATGATGACGGCCTGCGACCCAGGCGACAAAGTGATCGTCTTCTCTCCCTTCTACGAGAACTACGCCGCAGATGCCATCCTCTCCGGCGCCATCCCTGTTCACATAACGCTGCATGCGCCTAACTTTGAGTTCGACCGTACGGAGCTGCGCCAAGCTTTTGCCGATGGGGCCAAGGCCATCGTTATCTGCAATCCCTCCAACCCCTGTGGCAAGGTTTTCACTCGCGAGGAACTGCTTTTCATCGCGGGGCTGGCGGAGGAGTTCGATGCCTTTGTTCTGATGGATGAGGTGTATGAGCACATCGTTTATGCCCCGCACCAGCACACCTACTTTGCCACCCTGCCAGGCATGTGGGAGCGCACGCTGAGCTGTGGTTCCCTGTCGAAAACTTACTCCATCACGGGCTGGCGACTGGGCCATGTCATTGCACCGGAAAACCTGATTTCACGGGCGAAGAAGGTGCATGACTTCCTCACTGTGGGGGCCGCTGCGCCCCTGCAAGAGGCGGCGGTTACGGCTCTGGATTTCCCCGCGAGTTACTACGAGGAACTGCAGCGCGACTATGATGCGAAACGAGATGTCTTCCTGGGCTACATGCGCCAGACAGGGCTGTCCTTTTCCGAGCCCCAAGGGGCCTACTACACGCTCCTGGACATCAGTCCGCTGGGCTTTGCCACGGATACGGAGGCAGCCGCCTGGATGACCCAGGAAGTGGGCGTGACAGGGGTGCCTGGGTCCAGCTTTTACCGCGAGCCTGAGCATCGCTTCATCCGCTTCCACTTCGCCAAAAAGGAGGAGACGCTAAGGGCGGCCGGAGAAAAACTCGTGGAAGGCCTGCGTCGCGGAAGGTAGCCACATTTCACGGCGTATCTCTCGATCATGCCCAAGACCATTCTCGCGATCGGTGCCCACTACGATGACTGCCCCTTTGGCCTACCCGGTATCCTGCTGAAGGCCGTGCAGCAGCATCAGCGGGTGGTCATCCTGAGCCTCATCGGCGACTACAGCAACTGGCCACCGGTGAAAGGCCGAGAGGAAGCGCTGAAGCAAAAGACCATCGAGATGGCCAAGGAGCGCGGCATCGAAATGCGCTTCCTGAACTACAGCAGCATGGGCTATGAAGCCACGCTGGAGGCCAAACGGGCCGTGGCCAAAGTGGTGGCCGAGGTGCGCCCCGACACGGCCTTCATGCTGTGGCCGAAGGATCGCCATCCCGACCACGAAGCAGCGGCGGCCATCAGCCACGCGGCCCTGTTTCAACCCGCACGGCTTTTGGGCGATGACAATGCGCGCAGTCCCTCGCAGGTCTTTTGGTATGACAATGGACCGGGTCACACGATTGACTTCACGCCCGATACTTATGTGGATGTCAGCAGCGTGTGGCCTGCGGCGGTGGATTGGTTAGGCGGCCTCATGGCCTTTGTGCGTAACCAACCGCTGGATGTGCAGAAGGATGCGGCGGTGGAGACCAAGACGGTGCTGGCCCGCTACAGGGGACTCGCCTGTGGGGCCAAGTATGCCGAGGCGGTGCGCAGCGTGCGGCCGGTGGCGCGCGAGTGGCTGTGAAAACCATCACGCTTCCTGCCAATCACGCTTCCCTTCCCCACGCTGGAAACGCCACAGCCTGCCGGGCTTGTATTCCACCCCGTCCCAGGTCCAGGCCTGGATGCTGAGCTGGCGGGCATCCCCCTCGATGACATGGAATCCGTTGGGCTCGCCTTTCAAGCGATGCGAGATGGCCGTGGAAACTGCCGACAGCACACAATTCCGTGCGGCGCTGCCGCCACTGAGACGCAGTGTCTGTGCATAGCTGATATGAAAATGTCCCGCCAATACGAGGTCCACCCCGGCGAGGTTCACCGACTGGGAAAACTCACGCTGCCGCCCGATGAGATGCCTGCGCGTGCCCTGCGGCGGGGCTGCGGGCGGATGATGTACCACCAGCACGCGCAGGGAATCTGCATCCACGGCCTGGCCCAGCTTCACCATGCGCGCCATCTGATGATGCGACAGCCGCCCACGCGACCAGTCCAAGTGCCAGCCTGCGGTGCGCGCTGAATTGGTGCCCATGACAAACAGCCCAGGGCGGCTCCACACAGGCTCCAGGTCTTCCTGCACCAGTCGCCGGAAATGCCGCCACGGACGGCGAAAACGTTCCCACACCACCCACCAGCGCGGCACGTCGTGGTTCCCTGGGACCACGAGTTGCGGGATGGAAATGGAGTCCAGAAACACCCGTGCTTCTTCAAACTCGCGCGCGCGTCCGCGCTGAGTGAGGTCGCCGCTGACGATGAGCAGTTCCGGGTTTGCCTTTAAAATGGCCTCACGAAGAAAGGCCGGTAGATCGGGACTCACGGCCCCGAAGTGGAGATCCGAAATATGGACC
>DMMK01000566.1 GCA_003453085.1 Verrucomicrobiales bacterium | reverse complement strand
TATTCAGGCCGTGTGCGACGTTCTGGAAGCCTTTGGCTGGCGGGGTGCCCGTCAGGATCCGGTGAGCAGCCGCGAGGATGATCCCAGCGCCCTTCAGCCTGCCATCTTGGGCAACGGAACCGTGGGCATCTGGCTCACTCGCTTGAGTGATGACCATGGCATCACCGCCCTGGCCTTACAAGACATGCCGTTAGACCAGTTTGTAGATACGCTCTACCTGCGCCTGCTCACCCGCAAGCCGACGGCTGCTGAGCGCGAGCAATACATCGCCTACCTGAGCGAAGGTTATGACTCGCGTCTGCAACCTGTCTCACCGGTGAAAGCCGGGCCGCGCTACCCACAAAAGTATGTCTCATGGACCAATCACCTGGATGCCGCCGCCAATGCCTTGCGCATCGAAGAAGAGGCCGCCGCCCGCCGGGGTGACGCACCGACGGAGCGCCTGAATAAAGACTGGCGCAACCGCCTGGAGGACGTCCTCTGGGCCCTGTTGAACGCCCCTGAATGGGTCTTTGCTCCCTAGTTTGACGCTTTTTGAACGATTGACCTGCCTAACGTATTATTATCTTTAAGACCATGAAACGTCGCCATTTTCTTCAGACTGCCGCCCTGGCCCCCTTTGCCTCCATGGGCGTGCGTGCCGCTACCTCCGCACCGATCCCGATGGGGAAGGCGGAACATTGCATCTTCATCTGGCTGGGTGGGGGCATGTGCCAGGCAGATACCTTTGACCCCAAAGCCCTGGGCGATCCCAAAGCCAATCCCAAGAAGGCTGGCTCTGCCTACCCTTCCATCGAGACTTCGGTTCCGGGCGTTCGCGTGTGTGAGCACCTGCCTAAAACGGCCCGCCAAATGGAGCATGTGACCGCTGTGCGCACGGTGTTTCACAATGTGATCAACGAGCACGCCATCGCCACGAATTACGTCCACACGGGGCGTCCTGTCAGTGGCAATGCCAGCTATCCCTCCATTGGCTCCATCGTTGCTCATCAGCGGGGTTCGGCCAATCCGAAGGTGCCCGCCTACATGCTCATCGGCTACCCCAGCCCCAGCCGTGGACCGGGTTTCTTGGGGGCCAAGTACGGCAATATTTACCTCTCGGATACCAAGGCGGGCCCTTCGGGCTTCACCCGTCCAGAATACGTGACTGACCAGCGCATCAGCGCCCGTGAAAAGTTGCTGAAGCCCCTGCAGGAGCGTGTGGCCAAAGAGGCCGCTTTGGCTGATTACGAAGCCGCCCAGCGTGAGGCCCTCCGCCTCGCCGGGCCGGAGTTCATGCGCAATTTCAATCTGGACGAGGAATCTGCGGACTTGCGCAATGCCTATGGCAGCGAGTTCGGACAACGCTGCCTGCTGGCCCGCCGTCTTATTCAGGACGGGGTGCGTTTCATCGAAGTTTCGCATAACCTTGGGTTCGTCAACGGAACGGGCTGGGACACCCACAATGACGGCCAGGAAAACCAGCATCTGCTGATCAAGGATCTGGATGATTCGCTGGCGACTCTCATCGCGGATCTGAAGGCCCACGGCATGCTGGACAAAACACTCATTGCCATCGGCACGGAGTTCGGCCGTCCGCCGGAATTCGATGGCGGCGGCGGGCGCGGTCACCAGTGCAGTACCTTCAGCATGATTTTGGCCGGTGGCGGCCTGAAGCATTGCGGGGCCTATGGGGTCACGGATCACCTGTCGAAGGAGATCGTGGAAAACCCGGTCTCCACGCCGGATTTCCACGCCACGATCCATGCGGCCCTGGGCATCAATCCCTCGCATGAGCTGGTGGATGCTTCTCGTCCGGTGCCGATCACCGATGGTGGCAAGCCCATCGCGGCCCTGTTCGGCTGAGGTCAAAAATCCGCCCATTCAGGGCGAACAATCCTGAATGGGCATTCGACAAAGAATGAATCCTGAGGCATCCCGAAGCGTTTAAACTGTTGTTCATGCGCTTCCTCCTCAGAGCTGTTCGTTTTGTCCTGCCCTTCGTTGTGCTGGGGGCCTGTGTCTTGGTGACGTGGTATCTTTTAAAAAACCCGCCTGCGCAGGAGAAAAAGGAGATGCCACCCACCTTCGTGCGGGTGGAGGGGACGGTGCTCAACAAGACGGAGTATGAACTGCGGGTGCGCTCCCAGGGGACCGTACAGCCGCGCACGCGCAGCACCTTGCTGCCGGAGGTGAGCGGGAAGATCATCGAGATCAGCCCGTCTTTCCGCCCGGGCGGGTTCTTTGGCCAGGGGGATGTGCTCATGCGCCTGGACCCGCTGGATTATGAAACGGCCATCATCATTGCCAAAGGTACTCTGGCTCAGGCGGAGGTGATGCTGGCCGAGGAAAAAGCGCGGGCGGATCAGGCCGTGGAAAACTGGCGCGCGATGGGCCGTACTGGAACTCCATCTGCTCTGGTGACACGGGCCCCTCAGGTGGCCAAGGCGGAGGCGGATGTGGCCTCAGCCAAGGCGCAAATCGTCAAGGCGGAGCGGGACCTTGAGCGCACCACCATCCGCTCTCCGTATGCCTGCCAGGTGCTGGAGCAGGCTGTGGATGTGGGGCAGTTTGTCAGCCAAGGAACCATTTTGGGGCGCATCTTTGCCGTGGACTATGTGGAGATCCGCCTGCCTTTGCCGGAGCGTGAAAGCCAGTTTTTGAAACTGCCACAATCCTTCCGTGATCAGAGCACGGCCACCGAAGATGGGGCGAAGGTTTTCTTGAAATCCATCGTCGCGGGCAAGCCTGTGGCGTGGGAGGGCAAGATCGTCCGTGTGGAGGGTTCCCTGGATGCTGAGACACGTCAGGCCACGGCCGTGGCACAGGTGACGGATCCGTACGCCCGCCGTGCGGATGGCGCACCTCCGCTCACCATCGGGGCCTTTGTGGAGGCTGAGATTTCGGGCGAGCCGCTGCGCGATGTGTACATCATTCCTCGCAATGCCGTGCGTGCGGGCAATGAGATCATCCTGATTGACCGCCCTCAGAACACGCTGCGCCGCCTGACGGTGGACCCGCTGGTGAGCAATGAGGAACACATCGTCGTTTCCGCCAATGCAGCCAAGGCGCCAAAGCCTGGCGATGTGCTCTGCATCACGCCTATTCCTTTCCCTGCCGATGGGGCCCGCGTGCTGCCCTCCATTGATGGGCAGATGGATGCGGATACGGCCAAGGAGGATAAACCTGCGGGCAAGGAGACACCAGTGATGGTGAAACCTGCGACGACCTAAGGGGGGGCGGAGGACGCGACCTCTCCGATGTCAAATCCGGCTGGCGAGAGAGAAGTGCGCCTGTTCGTCCGTTTGGGCGGGTAGCACCTCTTCGGCATGACGCGGCCTTTTTACTTTCTTCCTTTTCTAGCGACTCTCGCCTGCTCCCAGGCGGCGGAGGTGCAGTTCAATCGCGACATCCGCCCGCTGCTCTCCGACAACTGCCTGGCGTGTCACGGTCCGGATCCCGGATCGCGCAAGGCCGGGCTGCGTCTCGATACGCGGGAGAGCCTTTTCGGGGGCACCAAGAAGGAAGGTCAGGTGGTGGTGCCGGGTAAGCCGGAGGACAGCGCCCTGTGGAAGCGCCTGGTGCACACCGATCCGGATGAGCTCATGCCGCCGCCGGAGTCGCACAAGGAACTGAAGTCCGAGCAGAAAGAACTGATTCGTCAGTGGATCGTTCAGGGCGCTCCCTGGCAGCCGCACTGGTCTTTTCTAAAGCCCGAGCGGGCGCCGGTCCCGGGCGCGGATCAGCCGGGGGCCGCGAAACGGAATCCGATTGATGCCTTTGTCTCGGCAAAGTTGGCCCAGAAGGGGCTCGCGATGAATCCCGAAGCGGACCGGCGAACCCTGGCGCGGCGGTTGTCGCTGGATCTCACCGGTCTGCCGCCGCTGCCCGGCGACGTGGAGGCCTTCGTGGCGGATACCTCGCCGGACTATTTCGAGAAGTATGTTCGCC
>DMMK01000567.1 GCA_003453085.1 Verrucomicrobiales bacterium | reverse complement strand
CCGGCTCCGCCTTTTACGTCTGGGAAAAAGGTGACATCCCCCGTCCCACGCTGACGGAGGCCGTTTATGGTGTGCCGCTGTGTTTCAATGGAGGCCTGAAGGAGGAGCAGGATAAACGCCACGGCCCCGCTCGCGTGGGAGATCGCGCCATGTTCAAGGCTTGGCGGGCGCAAGGAGCCCCGGTGGGTTTTGCCCGCGACCCACGCACCGGCCATGAATGCGGCGACTCCCGCTACCTCGCAATTCCATTCCTAGATGTCTGTCTCAAGCAGCGCCTGCCAGAGACAGGATACACCCTAAATCCAGTGAAAGTGAGCGAAGGCTGGCTGTCTGAAATGGACGACGCAAAAGCCGTTCCTGCGGGCGAGTTCAAAGGTGCTCTGGAAACAGCGGCCTGGCTGCCTGCGAGGGAGCTCATCCCGCTGCGGGCGGAGTACCTGAAAACAGGTGCGACTAGCGATACCACCCCACCTCCGGCCCCGACTCAGGTGCGTCTCCAGAAAGGCATCCTCACCTGGGAAGCCGAGGCCGATTTTGAAAGCGGGCTCCAGCAGTTCATCATCCTCAAAAACGGCCAGGAGATCGGCCATGTCCCGGAAAAACCAGCAGGCAAATTCGGGCGCAAGCTTTTCCAAGGCATGTCCTATGGCGACACCCCAGAGAAACCCGTGGCCGAGATGAAATTCGTGGACCCTTCACCCGCCTCAGACGCCAGCGCCTACCGCGTAATTTCCGTAAACAGCGTGGGTTTGAAATCCGAATGAGCCTGCCCCCACCAGCCTCGCCCTTCGCCGCGCTCTTGCTGGCAGGGGGGCAATCCAGCCGCATGGGCCAGGACAAGGCACAGCTAGTCTGGGAGGGCCAGCCGCTGTGGCAGGTGCAGGCCCGCAAGCTCCATGCCTTGCAGCCCACATCTCTTTTCATCGCCTGTCGGCTGGAACAAGGGCTGCATGAGAGCGCGCCGCCGGATCTGCAGGCAGAATGGCTTTTCGATCCACCAGGTCAGGGAAGCGGCCCCATGCTACCCATTCTCCAGGCCTTGCAGCAGGCCGCGCGGCCCCTGCTAGTGCTGGCGGTGGACATGCCGGAGATGAAGCCGACTTTCCTGGCCGAGGTTCTGGCGCAGCCGCTTGCAGGCACCGCCCTCTTTTTCCAGACCGCCCATGGTATCGAGCCCCTCGCCGGTCTCTACACCCCAGCCCTGTTACCCCTCCTGGAAGCGACCGCAGCGGCCTCCCGCTTCAGCCTCCGTCGTCTCATTGAAGACGCCGTGGATCAGGGATTGGCCATCGTCTTGCCTCTGTCTCCGGCCGATGAGGGGCTCTTTCACAACGCCAACACGCCTGGGGACTGGCGTGGCTTGAAGAGGTGAGGAGGGATGGCCAAAATGATCACCTCCATTGAGCAGCTACTGACGGCGCAAATCTCCTGGAATGAGGAGGTGCGGGGAGGCGTGGAATTCTTTGCCTATCTTGAGGGTGGGTTGTGCCAGCTCACCATGAACAATTTCCCAGAGAAGTCTCTCTACACCCTGCGTTGGCACGACTCGGTCCTCAATGTTGATGATGTCCCCGTGAGGTGGACTTTTGTCCACTAGGGAAAGCAGCCCCAGATTCGCCCAACAAGAAAAGATGCGGCCAAGCCACCTAAAAGCTCAACAAAAAAGCGGCCCCTTGCGAGGCCGCCACTGGGTTCCACAACGAACGTCAGTAAATCTTAGACCGCCCACTCAGGGCGGTAGTCGCGGGTGAGCCACTTGGCATCGCCGCCTTCCGCAAAGGTGCGCTCGGTTGGGTTCCACTTGAAGCCTGTGCCAGAGTAGTAGGCCATGTTCATGAGGTGGCAGGAAATGACGGTGGTAGCGCCGATGGCGACATCGCAGATCGGGCGCTCGCGCGTTTTGATGCTGTTCAGCCAGTCGTCGTGATGGTTCTTGCTGTCGTAGAGCTTCACCTTGGCGTCCTTGAGGAATTCGCGCTCGGTGAGGATCACTTCGCGGTCCAGGGAGGTGCCTTTGTCCACTTCCTTGTCGAAGAACTTGTGAACGGTCTTGCCGCCGAGGACGAGCTCGAACTTGCCACGGTTCACATGGATCTCGCCTTCGGTGCCGTAAATGGAGACGCCTTTGCCTTCACCATGGGTCAGGACGACACCATTGGCATAAACGAGCTGGGCACCGCGCTTTTTGTCCGCCCCTGGGGAGCGAATCTCCACGGGGCCGCTTTCATCCACACCGAGGGCCCACTGGGCGATGTCAATGTGGTGAGCACCCCAGTCGGTGATCATGCCGCCGCCGAATTCACGGGTGTTGCGCCAGGCTGGGAAATGGTTGTGAACACCGCGAGGGCTCAGGGCGCTGTTGTAAGGCTTCAGCGGGCCTGGACCGCACCAGCGATCCCAGTCGAGGCCGGGTTCTGCGGCTTCTTCTTTGAGATTGTAAACGGGAGCCGGGTCACCAAAGGAGGTGGTGATGGTCTTGATCTCACCGATGACGCCATTGCGCACCAGCTCTGCGGCCACGCGGAATTCCTTGCTGGACCGCTGCTGGGAGCCGGTCTGGAAGATGCGGCCACTATCGCGCACGGCCCTGGTCAGAGTCAGCGCTTCATGGACGTTGTGGGTCAGGGGTTTTTCCCCATAGACATCCTTGCCAGCCTTCACGGCGGCGATGCCGATGTAGGCGTGCCAATGGTCCGGTGTGGCGACGACGACGGCGTCAATGTCCTTGCGGGCCAGCAGCTCGCGGAAGTCATTGTAGGCGCTGCAGCCTTTGTATTCAGCCCCGGCTTTTTTGCCGTAGCTTTCTTCCACGCGCTTCTTGGCGTTTTCACGGCGGTTGGTGTCCACGTCACAGACAGCGGTGACCTGCACATTTTCACGGCCGAGGAAGTTGCCCAGGTGGCCGCTGTTCATCTTGCCCATGCCGATGAAACCGATGTTGATGCGGGAGTTCGGGGCGGTCTCTGCCGACCAGACGCGGGAAGGCAGGATGAATGGGGCGGCGACGGCACCTGCAGCGGTCTGCAGGAAGGAACGACGGGACGGTTGGCTTTGGCTCATAAATGGAAACGAAACTGGCCTGAGAATACGTGGTTCAGGCACGATTTGTGCAGTTTCTGTCATAAAAAGACCGGGAAGCCCAGCTTATTGAGCACAAAAAAACGGCTGCCAGGGTTGCTGGCAGCCGTGGGTCAATGAAAGGGGAGGTGAAAATTACTTCTCAATCTTCAGGAGCTCGACTTCGAAGACGAGGGTCTCGCCTGGGCCGATGTCTTGGCCTGCTCCGTTGTCGCCGTAAGCGAGGTCAGACGGGATGTAGAACTTGAACTTGGAGCCGACGCTCATGAGCTGCAGACCTTCGGTCCAGCCCTTGATGACTTCCTGCACGCCGAAGGTGATTGGCTCACCGCGGTCCACGCTGCTGTCGAAGACTTTGCCGCTGAGGAGGGTGCCGTGGTAGTGCACGTTCACTTTGTCCGTAGGCACTGGCTTCGCGCCGTCGCCCTGCTTCAGAACTTCATACTGCAGGCCGCTGGCGGTGGTCTTCACGCCTTCTTTCTTGCCGTTTTCAGCCAGGAACTTGGCACCTGCGGCTTTGATTTCGCCAGCTTTGGCAGCCTGCTTGGCCTGCATTTCTGCCTGCTTGCCCTGCATCACTTTTTCGAATTCCTTCATGGCAGCCTCGAGTTCTTCGGGCTTGTACTTAGAAGGTTTGCCTTCGAACTGGTCGCGCACGGCACCCAGGAAGCTGTCGAGATCAATCTCAACGCCCTGCTGCTTGAAGTTGTTGGCGATGTTATCGCCGATCTGAGATCCGATGAAATAACTCACTTTGTCCATCGAGGCCGATGCCGCAGGGGCGGCAGCTTCGCCAGCAGGTTTTGCAGCTTTTTCGGCAGGTTTTGTGGATTCCGTTTGGGCGGACAGGGAAGAAGCGACGGCGAGCGTGGCGCAGACGAGGCGAAGAGTGGCTTTCATGAGTAGAGAACGCGAGACTCGGAGAGATGGGTGAAATGGTCAACCAAAGAAAATGACCTCCGAGGATGCGATCAGGATACGGATTTCGCCTCTTTCTGCCGCTTCATTTTTTTCGAAATCCAGACAATCAGGCCATAGACCAAGCCGATCCCTGCGCCGATGCCGGCGCTCCTGGCGATCTTTTCCATGCCGCTTTCCACCACGGGGCCCTCCACTTTGGGGTTGATGGCCAGAATGGCGTCTCGCCAAGCTTTGACGCTGGCTTCAGCTTTCTTTTGGTCCGCCTCGCTCTTGTAGCCGACGGTAGCATACAGACTTAGCAGGCGGCCATTGACAGGTGTCATCAGGCAGGCGACCACGCTCCTGGATTCTTCGCGTCCTGCTTCGGCTGCAACCCCTGTTTTCATCGCCATGGTGAACCCGATGGAAATGTCCGTCTCTTCGAAA
>DMMK01000127.1 GCA_003453085.1 Verrucomicrobiales bacterium | reverse complement strand
AATGGCTTTGGTCCTATCTCACCCGTGAACGGCACTCTGGCCGCATTTCACCCGGGCAGCCTGTGCATGCCTGCATCGCCGTGTGCGACCACTTTGAACCCCTGCACCACACGGACAAGGCCGGGGCGCTGCGGGCCATCGCCGACTGGCAGGCGGCCTGGCCCAGCCTGGTGAGGTCCCACCCGGACAGCGGTGGGCGCGGCCCCCGGCACAGCTTTTTTTTCCCAGTGGAGCAGTATCAGTCGGACCTCATCGCCCCGGTGGCCGAGCTGTGTGGGGAAACCGGCAGCGAGGTGGAGATCCATCTGCACCATGACAACGACACGGAAGAAAGCGTGACGAAGCTGCTGCTGGATGGCGTGCGCGACCTCGCCAGCCATGGCCTGCTCACCCGTGGGGCTGATGGGCGACCTGGGTACGCATTCATTCACGGTAACTGGGCCCTGGACAACTCGCGCCCGGATGGCCGCTGGTGCGGCGTTTCCAATGAGCTGGCGGTGCTGAAGCGCACCGGCTGCTATGCGGACCTGACGATGCCCAGCGCGCCGGACCCCTGCCAGACGCGGGTGATCAATTCCGTTTATTACGCCCGTGAAGACGGCTGTACGAAATCCCACAACACTGGTGTGGCGGTGGAGGCCGGGAAAACGGCTGCCCTGCGGGAGAAAGACGATCATTTGCTGCTGATCCAGGGGCCCCTGGGGCTGAACTGGGGCCGGAGAAAAGGGGGCCTGCTGCCGCGCCTGGAAAATGGCGACCTCACCGGGGCAAACCCGCCCACCGCCACCCGCGCCCGCCTGTGGCTGGAGCTCTGCCCCCGGGTGAAAAACGGGGCCCCCTGGGTCTTCATCAAGCTGCACACCCACGCTGGCATCCCGAAAAACTACCGTGCCCTCCTCGGGCAGGCGGCCCAGCAATTTTATCGGGGACTGGCGGAGCTGGCGCGGGCGATGCCCGGCTTTCACTACCATTTTGTAACCGCACGGGAACTGGTGAATCTGGTCCATGCGGCGGAGGACGGCCACACGGGCTCCCCGGCAGAGTGGCTGGACTATCGTTATGCTAGGCCGCCCGTGCTGGGGTAGTCATCCTCATCCGACCAGGCGCAGCAGGTAACGCACTTCCTCCTGCCAGTCGTCGCCTGCCACCATCTGCTGGACGAGGCGCTGGAACTCATGGGCCGCCTCCTTGCGCAGTCGGTGCAGGCAGACCTTGAAGTCCGCGATGCTGGGCAGGCCCGCCTTGTTGGCAAGTTCGGTCGAGCTGAGCGGCTGGTTTTTCATCTCGCAGAGGATCAGCGGTTGCAGCGTCTCAAACACGGTCAGGCGCTGGCGGTAGGTGTAGGCACAGCGCAGGCTGTCCAGCACCTGCTGCCAGAGCTGGCGGGCAAAGGCGCGGTCAAAAGCGCGTTCAGGATCGTTTTGATCCTGCTCGGCATGCTCCTGGTAGCTGGATTCGGCGAGGACAAAGTCCAGCGACACATGCTCCACACCGCCTCCACGGATTTGGGTCTGCTGGCGGGCGATGCTGCTGGAAAGGCGGCGGCGGAAGATGGTGATGATCCAGGTGCGCAGGCGGCCCTGCTGGCCGTCGTAGTTGGCAAAGCCTTCCACGTTGGAAACGATGTGCTGGAAAAAGTCCTGCACGGCGTCTGCCGCCGCAGGTTCGCTCATGCCCGTGCGACGGGAAAAGTCGTAGAGAGGCAGCCAGTAGCGCCGGGCGACCAGACCAATGGCCTCTGCCCGCAGGGAGTCATCCGTGCTGTGCAGTCTTCTCACGAGAGTGAGGCTGGTTTCAGGGAAACCGTCGTTGGCCGAAAGGATGGACATTAAATGATCTTAATCATGAGGGAATACCCATTTGGCACACGATAGGTACAGTTTTTCTGCTACAGATGGGTGATACTTGCGTCCTGATAAGCCCATGAATCCGGAATCGTCTCCTCACCAAGAAGATGAGATCCCCTCATTTCAGTCCATTGTGGAGAATGATCTGGGGCTGACGACGACCCCGCAGGTCAAATGGCAGGGGCCGAATATTATTTCGGATGAGGTGCTGGTGCATCTGCTGCCGCATTACGAACGCTGGGTGTTTCTGGGTGCCGGTGGCATGGGAGTGGTGTACAAGGCCTGGCATCGCGAACTGCAACGTTGGGCTGCGATCAAGTTTCTCACACCCAGGCAATGCTGCGACCCGCGGGCCGTGGCGCGGTTTCAAAACGAGGCCAAGGTGCTGGCCCAACTGCGCCACCCGAACATTGTCCCCGTGCACGATTTTGGCTGTCAGGGGGACCTGGCCTGGCTGGTAATGGATTTCCTGGACGGCGTGCCCCTGCAGGTCTGGGCGCGGGAAAAAAACCGCAAGCCTACCGAAATCGCCCGCATGATGGCCAAGGTGGCCCGCTCTGTCGGGGTGGCCCACGCCTCGGGCATCGTTCATCGCGACCTGAAGCCGGGCAACATCATGGTGCTGGGGGAGGAGCCGGTGCTGCTGGACTTTGGGCTGGCGCAGAAGCACACCTGGCAGGAGGACATCCGCCTGACTCAGGAAGGGGAGCTGGCGGGGACTGTGGCCTATCTCGCGCCCGAGCAGGTGGCCCCTGAACTGGGCGAGCCATCCCCGGCCACGGACGTGCATGCCTGCGGGGTGATGCTGTATGAGATGCTGGCCACCCGGCTGCCGCGCGTGGGTCTGGCCTCCCAGATCATCACCCGTCTCCACGAGGACGACCAGCCCCCCCGGCTGCATGCGGCGATGAAGCCTGTGTGTAAGGAGCTGGACGCTATCTGCTGGCATGCCATGCAAAAAAAACCTGAGGCACGTTATGCCAACGGTATTTCGCTGGCGGAAGATCTGGAGCGCTTTTTGGATGGCCGCCCCATCCGTGCCAAGAACCCGGACCTGGTGGACATGGCCTATCTTTACCTCCGCCGTTATCCCTGGGTGGCGGCGGCGGGTGCCGTGGCCTTGGCAGCCCTGGCTCTTTCCGCCTGGTCCACCCACCGCATGCAATGGAGCCAGAACAAGGCCCGGCTGCTCTCCCAGATCAACCGCCAGCTCACCGAGGCGGAATGGACGCCGGATCGGCTGGCCCTCACCGATGGGCTGCTGGATGAGATGCACCGGGTGGACACCGTGCTGGAGCGGTACCTGGAAGAGAATGTCCTCAAACGCACCCACCGGAGGGTGGTGGATTTGCTGGAAGCTCCGCGTCTGACTGAAGAGGAGGCGACGCAGGTCCCTGTGCTGCTGCGCGCTCTCATTACCCGAAGTCATCCGGAAAGCACTGCCTTGCTGAAGCGCTGGCGTGCCCGTGAATCTGCCTGGCAGCCGCTGGCCAGCCTGCGCCCGCCCATTACGCAGTTGGCTGGCGGGGTGATTTTCCAGGAAGGGACCTGGTATTCCCGATTGGGGGAACTCCATGCCCAGCCGAAGGTGCCCGAGCAGACGTGGAGTACCCTGACGGGCAAGTTTGACCTCGAAGGCTCGGTGGAACTCGAGGCGGAGTTTCATGAAACTTGGCAGGAGGCCAAAACCTGTGGGGTAAACCTGATCCTCCCG
>DMMK01000027.1 GCA_003453085.1 Verrucomicrobiales bacterium | reverse complement strand
CCTGCACTGCGGTTGGGGTTTGGGCTGCGACAGCGCTGGCTGCGGGTTCTGCACCACCACGCTCCCGGATGAGCCGCTGTGCTGCGGCCCGATCAGTCAGTGGCAAATCGTCCAGCGTCAGGCGGCCGTCCGAGAGCGCGACAAAGACGTCGGCCATGCCGAGCTCGATCTGCTTGCTGGCGTAGGCCACCTGGTTGCAGTAACCCCTGCTGGTCCCGGCTTGTTGGGCGAAGGATTCGCGCTCGGCGATGGGCAGGCCGGTGAAAAAAGTTTTGAAGTCCATCCGCAGAAGTTTACCCTTGGGTAATCTGCTGTCAATACCCTGCGGTAAATTACCCTCTGGTAACGTACTTTGCGTGGATATATACGAACGACGTAGAGCCAAACTGCGTGCTCTCCTGAAGGAGATGCAAGCGGCTGATCTCGCACGCGCTTCGGGCGTGGCGGCCAGCTACATCAGCAGAAACCTGCTGGAGCCTGCCGACGACGGATACAAAAATATCGGGGAGAAAACCGCGCGCAAGTACGAGCGCGGGGCTAGAAAGCACGAAGGCTGGATGGATGAGATCCAAACCAACTTGCACCAAGCCACCAGGTTCCTAGTGACGGAACCCCTCCTCGCACACGACACGGGGAACGAGGACGTGGAGATTCGACAGTTCGATGCCGGCGGCGGCATGGGTGGTGGGCGTCTGCTGCTGGATGACCAGCCTGGAGTCATCAAGGGATGGCGCGTGGATCGGGAGTGGGTGCGGCATAACGTGCGCAGCTACTCCGCAATTGAGAACCTGTGCATCGTGACGGGCTTCGGGCCCTCCATGCGACCGATGTTCAACCCAGGCGATCCGTTGCTGGTAGACCGCGGCGTGAACGTGGTCGACGTCGATGCCGTTTACTTCTTCCGGGTTGGAGAACATGGGTTCATCAAGGCCCTGCAGCGCATCCCGACCGCTGACGGCCTGGTGCTGCGGGCGAAGTCCAAGAACCCGGACTACGACCCGTTCGACATCGACCAGCGAACCATGGACTTCGAGGTGCTGGGCAAGGTGCTCACCGTCTGGAAGAGCGAACAGTTCTGACTTCATGTGAAGGCTGACTGACTTCACGAACAGCCCGCCGCGTGCGGGTTTTTCTTCGTTCTGAAAAAAGCCGGACCTCTTCCCGTGGAAAGAAAGTTTACCTAGGGGTATTGACACATAGATTACCTGCGGGTAAATTTCTCTCCAAGGACTGCACATCGCAGTCCCGCCACCTGGAGAGAGCAAATGTCGATCTGTGTCACCGAATCCCTGCAGTCCCAGCGCATGCTGGACGCCTTGGACTCGTACCAAGAGCGGGTCAGGAAGTTGGAAGCCGACATGGCGTTCGACTTCACCCGAGCCATCGAGGCTGGAGACCCTGACGCCACCCCGGCATGGGCTGGCACCGTCACCGACTACGAGAGGGCCCGCGCTCTGGGCATCCACTACAGCGACAAGAACGTGCCGCAGCGGGCCTACACCGTGGCCGAGTGCCTGCAGGACGCGCTGGACTACGCCAAGGGCCCGAGCCTCACCGAAGTGGTGAAGGTGCTCTCGCTGGCCATGAAGGGCACGGACCCGACCGTGGCGCTTGCTGCTCGCCAGCTGGTGGAGCGTGCTGCGGCGAAGTGGGCATCGCAAAACGCGGAGATCGACGAATGAGCGCGCCCACCCGCACCTGTGACGAGCTGGGCGTGTGCCAAGACCGCCCGATCCGCTGCATGGGCTGCAAGCCCTCCGAAGGTGCCGCATCCGTGCAGCGCCTGCTCACCGAGTTGGGCAAGCGCCCGCTGCCTCCCCTCGTGCCGGAGTTCAAGCGGTGAGCCGCTTCCTCGACATCACCGCCGCCGTCGTGATCGGCATCGCATTGGCCTACGGCCTTCTGGAGTACGTCTCGTGATCACCTTCCGCCTCTTCGCCTTCTACCGCCGCAGTGGCCTGCCCTTCTGGGCAGCCATGCGCAAAGCAATCCGCGCCGCTCGGCGCACCTATTGACCCACCACCCGAGAGAACCCATGAGCACCGCACTTTCAACACTCACCGGCAAGCTGGCCAAGCGCCTTGGCATGGGCAGCGACGGCAACGGCCTGACCGAAACGCTGAAGCTGACCTGTTTCCGCCAGCGCGGCAATGACATCGTGACCGACGCGCAAATGGAGGCGCTGCTGATCGTGGCCGAGCAGTACGGCCTGAACCCGTTCACAAAGGAACTGTTCGCCTTCAGCGACAAGGGTGCCATCGTGCCCGTGGTATCCGTCGACGGCTGGTCCCGGATCATCAACGAGAACCCGGCCTTCAATGGCATGGAGTTCCGCTACTCCGAAGAGATCGTGACGATGCCGCGCGGCAAACCCTGCCCGGCTTGGTGCGAGGTAGTGCTCTACCGCAAGGACCGCGACCGCCCGACCGTGGTGCGCGAATACCTGGACGAGGTGTACCAAGCCCCGCGCGGCCAGAACGCCTACGACGGCCCATGGCAGAGCCACACCAAGCGCTTCCTGCGTCACAAGACGCTGATCCAAGGCGCGCGTATCGCCTTCGGCTTCGCCGGCATCTACGACGAGGACGAAGCGCACCGAATCATCGACGCAGGGGTGATCGACGCAGCCACTGGTGAAGTCGTTCAAACGCGCACCGCCGAGCGCGCTGCGCTGCCCGCCTGCCCCGCTGAGAACTTCGCCAAGAAGCTGCCCACGTGGCGCAGCCAAGTCGAAGCCGGCGGCGCCGTGGCCGACCTGCTGGCCATGTTGCAGAGCAAGTACACGCTGAGCGCCGAGCAGATCGCCGAGATCAACGCCCTGGCCCCCAGCGCCGACCCGGCCACCGCGGCCGAACAAGAAGCCCGCGACGCCTTCGTCGCTCAACTGTGAGAACCACCATGCAGATCCACAAACTCGTTCAAGGCTCCCCCGAGTGGGACCAGTTCCGCCTGCAGCACCACGGCGCCAGTGAGGCGGCCGCAATGCTCGGCATTTCACCCACCACACGGCGCACCGATCTGCTGAAGGCCAAGCACACCGGCCTGCCGAAAGAGTTCTCGCGCTTCGTGCAGGA
>DMMK01000227.1 GCA_003453085.1 Verrucomicrobiales bacterium | reverse complement strand
CTGGGCGGTGGCCACGATTTTGGCGTGGATCTTTTTCACCAGTTCCATCGTGTCTGGATTGTTGGCGGGCGCGGCGCCTTTTTCCTTGGCCTTGAGAGTCACGCTTTCGGGCCACACTGCCCCTTGCTCGACCCAGCCTTTCAGCATGGCGATCTCTTCTTTCTTCAGGGGGCCGCCGCTTTTGGCCGGAGGCATGAGATCGTCTTCATCTGCACCCAGGGTGGTGAGGTGATAAAGGGCACTTTTGGCTAGGTCGAAGGCAACGATGTTCGGGGCGTTTTCGCCGCTTTCGAAGGCTTCCTTCTTCGTGCTGAGGATGTAGTCACCTTTGTCCTTTTCAGGATTGTGGCAGCTCACGCAGTTCTGTTCCAGGATGGGCTGGATGTGCTTCACGAAGTCAATGCGAGGCTTCACTTCCAAAGTCACGCCAGCAGGCCATTCGGCACCCTGCTCGATCCAGTTTTTGATGACTTCGATCTGGTTGGCGGCCAGCAGGCCTTCTTTGGAGGGCGGCATCACCATGTCATCTTCGGCTGGAAGGATGAGGGTGGTGTAAATGGCGCTCTTTTTCAGATCGCCCGCTGTCAGGCCGGGGCCGTTTTCATTGCCCTTGATCATGTCTTCCTTCGTGTGGAGACGGAAGTCGCCTTTGTCCTTGTCCACGCCGTGGCAGTGTGTGCAGGCAGCTTCGAGGATGGGTTTGACCTGGGTATGGAAATCCACCTTCGTGGCGGCTGCCGCGGTGAATCCGGGCATCGCGGCGAGGGCGAGAAGGGCAGAGGTTAGTGGGCGGTGGGCTGACATGGAAGGCTTGGTTTTAGCATGAGTGGACGTTTTTGTCCACCCAGGAGGGGAGCGACGGTAACAGAGGCTAAGAATGGGGTTGCTGGATGGGAAGGCCTTCAATTTTGGAAGGCCGCCATGTGTACGTTACTTCCGAGCCGATTCTGACGCCAATCTGTATTATTCTGCTTGTTGGCAAGATTGCCTCATCCAGTCGCGCTACCCCTTTGGCCCGTAGCTAAGATTTCCTACCTCTGATGAAATTGCTTTTTCTCACCGCCACATGCTTCTGGTTTCTTGCCCCCATGCTACCAGCCGGGCTCACTTTGCGTTCCCTCGGGGCGAAGGGCGATGGTGTGACGGATGATCGCGAGGCCATTGAGGCTGCTTTGAAGCAAAGCGCCGGGCAGCCCGTAGATGGCGAGGGGCTGACCTATGCCGTGCACGGTTCCGTCCATGTCAGAGGAGCGGTGGATTTGAGCAATGCGACTCTCCTGCAAACAATTGGCAGTGTGGACAGGGCGAAGTTTATTCGCTCCACTCAAAACACCACGGCTCCCACGGTGCTGCCCCCAGAGTCATTGACCAAGATGGTGAATGGAGTGCCTCTGTTGCGCTACGATGCCGTCGCCACCTATGCTGAAGATCCGCTGGTGACCGGGGCCGATCTGGAGGCGATTCGAGCGATGCTGAACATCCGCACGCTTTTCATCTATGGCACCGACAAGCAACCCGTGGCAGTGAAGCTGGCCAAGGTGAAAATCCTGCGTGGCAATCACCCCGAGGCCGGCATGCACTCGAACTCCGCCGGACTCTATCTGGTGAATGCAAGTCCGGTCACGCTGAAGGAGATCGAGATCACTGGCGATGGCAAGGGGGCAGGGCTCTACATGAACCGCTGTGCGAAGGTGCGGATGGATGGGCTGAACATCCATGACATCCATTGGGCACCGTATGCAGGAGATGTGACGTTTTCCAGCGAGGTGCTGGCCCGTGACTTTGGCTGGAACAACAGCCCCATCTATGACTTCGACGAGCGTGCTGGGCGCTTCATCCGCGTGCGGGTGCAGGAACAGCTCACCGGCATGACGATTGGCAATTCCGAAGATGTAGAGGTCATCAACTCACGGATCGAGCGGATCGGTACCCGCATTGACGGCAAGTTCCTACCCTGGCAGGCCGATGGTGTGACCGTAGGTGGTGTAAAGGGACTGGTGATGCGGGACTGTGTGATCACGAATACCTGGGAGGGCATAGATTTCACCGGCAAAGGGGTGGATGGTTTCGTCCAAGAGAACATCCGCATCAGCGACAGCTTCGCTTACGGCTTTAAGTACGCGCATCCGCAGAAGAACGGCAAAGTCATCAACTGCACTTCGGAGCGTGCTGGCTACCGCAGTTTCACCATTGGGTCCGAGAGCGAGAACATCGAGTTCATCAACTGCGCCGCCTTGGAAACAGGAGTGCAGGGTTACTGGGTGCGCCCAGGGCGGCCTTCCAACGGCATCGCAGGTTTTGAGCTCGGCTTCGGTGATGGCCTGTCACCACGCAACATTAAACTCAAAGATTGTCGCGCTGAAAACGTGCAGTTTCCTAAGGCGATGGAGTTTGGTTTTTTAACCAGTGACCGTGCGCGCAATCCAGAACTGAACATCCGGCTGATCAATCCGAAGACTGCTGGTGCGACCATCCGGGCGATTGATGGATTTAAAGCGGAGTGATGATCTAGGTGCTGCCAGAGCAACTGCGCAGAATAAAAAACAGCACCGCACTCCCCGCTAGGGAAACAAGGATTGAACTGACACAGCCGAGCCGATTGGAAAAGAAGACGAACATCGCAGTGCAGGGCTGATTCAAAGGGGGCAGGAGCGATCGACCGGCCATGCCTTCTGTCCGAAGATATTTCCTCAATGGCGCTGGAGGCGGTCCAGCTTGTGCTCAAGCGTGGCCTTGAGTTTTTCCGCAGCTCCGTCCATGGCGAAGGCGATGGTTTCCGCCTTATGCGTTACGGCAATGGGCGGATGACCTTCCAGCCTTGCTTCCATCATGCAGCGTTTGTCCTGGGGGCCGCTCTTTTTGCTGTTCTCGTCATGGATGTGCACTTCCACGCGGGTCACGTGGTCACTGACATGAGAAAGAGCGTCGGTGACGACGGCTTCAGCTTCAGCGGTGAATTCCTGACGGCCCGTGATGTGATTGTCGGTATTGACTTGGATGATCATGGTGGTTGGGGTTGTCGTTGTCTTATGTATTCGTTTGAGACAGTGGTTTGGCGTGGCTCGTTGAGATAAATAAGCGTGGATTTCCTGAATCGGCATCCGAGATGCAGACATCCAAAAATGGGCATGGCGGTCCGGTATTAAACCATCTCCGCCATCGTGCCACGGGTCACCCCGAGCTGGGACTGAGCCTTGAGATCGCGCCAGATGTCTTCGCCACCGCGCTGGGAGGCGAGGAGTGATTGATAAGTGCGGATGATGCGCAAGGACTCATCCTTGGTCTGCTCCAGCAACTCTACGCGGTAGTGGCGCAGGCCGGTTTGCATGAGACCATTGAAGTACTGGGCCCCGGTCTGCGGCACTGCATTGAAGAGTGTGTTGCGGCAGCCGACATCGGCTTTCAGCGGGTGCTCCATGCCGACACGGTCGCGCAGGCGCACCTTGTGCTTTTCGCAGGGGCGGCCGCAGTTGGTGAAGTCCGTGCCTTCGGAAAGGAAGGCGGCGAAAGCGCAGTGCTCCATGTGAAACATAGGCATGTGCTGGTGCAGGGTGATCTCAAACCAGGATGGCGGTGCGTCTTCGATAAGGGCGAGGACCTGGTCAATGTTGAGATCGTAACTGATGGTTAGGCGCTCCAGGCCCGTCTGCTTCAGGAAGTCAGCAGTGAGCGGATTGGCCACGTTCAGGGAGAAGTCGCCGGTGATGGGGATGCCTGCATCACGGAAGAAGGCGATGGCTCCGAGGTTGCGGATGAGCACACCATGGGGCTCGGCCCGGCTGATGAGTTTGAAGATGCCTGCCTCGCCCGATTTCTGGATGCGCGGTGTGGCCAGGTAGATTCGGGAACTGCTGTTCTCCTTCACATACTTCACGGCATCGGCATACTGGCGCACGTCTTCGAAGTCCACGTAGAGATGAGCCACACCGGCCTCCAAGGCCGCCTCGATCTGCTGCTGATCACGGCAGAGAATGTGCAGGGAAGGGGAAGCGTCTGTGGCGCTGTGTTCGGCTGAAACCTGGCTGCCCACTTCCGCCAGCATTTGTGTGACCGAGCGCGTTGATGGAGTTCGCTGCACGGGGGCGGAGCCGATGAACTTCAAGTCGGCGCTCACCAAAGAGCGGCGCATGCGGTTCAGTTCGCTGACAGGCAGGATGACATTGCCTTCCAGATGAAGCTCCAGGGTGCCAAGTTCAAATGGCGTGCCGCCGAGACGGCCTAACTGATTTTGCAAAGTCTCCTGGGTGAGCGGTCGCTGCAGGGCTTGCTCCAGCATGATGTTGGAGGTGACCTTGACGCCCTGATCTTTGACCTCGATGACCAGAGGTTCTCCAGCCTTGCCGGAGATGATGAGGTCCAGGGGCTGCTTTTTCCGCAGCGGAATATCACCCTGGAAAGTCTGGCGGAGACGTTGCACAAGGGCCTGGTCGCCAGTTTTGAAAATGCGGGTGCCAGGAGCGATGAGATCCGTGCTGAGACGGCCATGCTGGAATTCGATCCAGTTGCCATGCTGGCCATAGATGCGGCCGCCCTGCTCGTTGTTGGTGTCTTTAAGGTTTTCGAAAACGACGCCATCGCCGTTCTTGAGGTGATCGGGGATTTCTTCCAGCTCGATGGCATCGCGTGCGACGGAGCGGACCACGCCGACATAATAACCGCGCTTTTTTCCGTAGTAGGCACCCACCAGTTCCTGGTGGTTCACGCCATGCATCCAGCCGCTATAAAGGCCGCGGGAGAAGGTCATCTCCAGCTCGTAGCGGTCTTCTTCGGTGATGATTTCGCTG
>DMMK01000009.1 GCA_003453085.1 Verrucomicrobiales bacterium | reverse complement strand
GCACCGGAGCGTGTCAACCCGCCCAAGGTCTGATTGAAGCCATTGAGATCGAAGATGGAGTCTTCAATCGCGGAGGTGGAGT
This sequence comes from Verrucomicrobiales bacterium, assembly GCA_003453085.1. Taxonomy (GTDB): domain Bacteria; phylum Verrucomicrobiota; class Verrucomicrobiia; order Verrucomicrobiales; family Verrucomicrobiaceae; genus Prosthecobacter. The sequence continues at coordinate 8,493 of DMMK01000009.1, read as the reverse complement.
CCAGGTCCAGGGTGGTGCCCGTCGGCAGTGCATCCGTGGCCCCCAGTTGCAAGCGTCCGCGGAAGACGGTGGTGCTGCCGTTGTAGGTGTTGCCGGTGCCGGAGATCCGCACGGTGCCCAGGCCTGCGGCGGAGGATGTGGCCGAGATGATGAGGTTCCCCGTGTTGCCGTTTTGGATGGGGCCGCTGATGTTCAGAACCCCACCGCCCAGGCTGCCCAGTCGCCCGCCAGCCTGCAAGTTTACCGTTCCTGCCCAGGTGGCCGTGGCGTTTTCTGCTGTGCGCAGGCCGCCGAAGAAGTCCGTGCCCCCGCCTGCCAAATTCAGTGTCTCTCCCGTGATGGTCACGCCGTTTTGCAGTTCCAGTTGCCCGTTTGCCCCGACGGTGGTGGTGCCTGTGCTGTCTCCCAGGGCACCATTGTTAGCCAGGCTCAGCCGTCCGGCGTTGATCTGGACATCCCCGGAAAACAGGTTCGCCCCTGAAAGCACCAGTGTCCCGGTGCCTTCCTTGGTGATGGCCCCCGCGTTGATCGCCTCGCTGATGGTCGCCGTCACGCCAGGAGCCGTCGTGATCACGCTGCTGCCGCTGAGGTTAAAAAGGCTGTCGCTGTTAGCATCAGCAATGATGTAGCCGTTGCTGTTAAAGGTCAGGTTGCCCACGGTCAAGTCGCTGGCGACCTCCACGATTTCTCCGGTGCCGCCGAAAATGGCATTGTTCCCGTCGGTCCAGGGCAGGCCCGCATCCCAGTTGGGGGCCGTCAGGCTCCAGTCATTGTTGAGGTTGGCCGGGATCCAGGTCTGGTCGGCGGCCTTCAAAAGGGCAGGCGATGGCAGCAGCGTCGCAAAGGCAAGCACAGCCGGGCCAAACGTCTGGGAAATCAAGGTGGCCAGTGAAGGACTCTTTTTCATGGGGGGACCAAAAGGATAGAACGCGCCGAATCCAGAGCCAAGAAGAATTCAGGCCGTCTAGGGGGAATAAAGATTCTGCCCAAACGTCCATTGTTCCCGATCTTTTTCAGCAACAAGTTTGACACGCCGAAATCCAGAGGCGTAACCTCTTTCCAATCATCACTTCAATGCGTACGCCGCCCCCCCTGCTCCCTGAGAAGGAATTCCGCTCTCACGCCCCCGGCTTTTGGAAGGACAAAAAAATAGCCCCCCAGGACTGGAATTCATCCGCCTGGCAGCTCCGCAACCGGGTGACCACCCTCGCTGGACTGGAAGAGCACCTCACCCTCACGGATGAAGAGCGCGCCGGCGTTCTCCTCAGTGGCAACAAGCTGGCCATGGCCATCACGCCACACTATTTCAACCTGATCGATCCGGATGACATCGAGGATCCCATTCGTCGCCAGGTCATTCCCCGGATTGAGGAAACCTGGGAAGATCCGGATGAAATGGCCGATCCCTGTGGGGAAGACAGCCACATGCCCGTGCCTGGGCTGGTGCATCGTTACCCGGACCGCGTCCTCTTCCTGGTGACGGACCGCTGCGCCAGCTACTGCCGCTACTGCACCCGCAGCCGTGTCGTCAGCGGTGTGGGCGAGCAGGAACTGCACACCGATTACGAAGCCGTCTACCGCTACCTCGAAAAGCACGACGAAGTGCGCGACGTGCTCCTCAGCGGCGGTGACCCGCTGCTGTTCAGCGATGGGAAGCTGGAGGCCATCCTCAAGCGTCTCCGCTCCATTCCCCACATCGAGTTTCTTCGCATCGGCAGCCGCGTCCCCATCTTCCTGCCCCAGCGCATCACGCCGGAGCTCTGCCAGATGCTGCAAAAGTATCACCCCCTCTGGCTCAGCATCCATACTAATCACCCGCGCGAGCTCACCACCGAGGTGAAGGCTGGCCTGGAAATGCTGGCCAACCACGGCGTGCCCCTCGGCAATCAGAGCGTGCTGCTGCGTGGCGTGAATGACGATGCCGATGTCATGAAGGCACTCGTCCACAAGCTGCTCATGTGCCGTGTGCGTCCGTATTATCTTTATCAGTGCGACCTCATTCAGGGCAGCTCTCACCTCCGCGCCAGCGTCAATACCGGCGTGGAAATCATCGAGCAGCTTCGCGGCCACACCACCGGCTACGGCGTGCCCCAGTTCGTCATTGATGCCCCTGGCGGCGGCGGCAAGGTGCCCGTGAACCCTGACTACGTTCTCCTTCGGGATGAGCAGCGCACGCTCATCCGCAACTTTGAAGGCCGCACGTTTGAGTATCCGGAACCGGCCATGGTCCGGGTCTGACCATCCCCTAAGTATCCTCGGATCCCGTTCATGCTCGTCCGAGGATGCTCGCCTCTTCGCGGGCACTTTCTCACGCAAGCTGCGGCCCATCCTTGCGTTTACTCGGTCCTGTCATGACCCGCCCCTTTCTTTTGCTGACCCTTGTTGCCCTGGCCTTGCCATCGCTGAATGCGCTGACCAAAAAACCGGACCCTGTAGATGAGCTGGCGTCCAAACTCGCACCTTCGCGGACGGTCATTTACAAGAAAGTCGGGGATCGCGAGCTTGCCCTGCACGTCTTTGAGCCTGCAGGCCATAAGGCCACCGATGCGCGGCCCTGCTTTGTCACCATTCATGGCGGTGGCTGGACCGGTGGCAACCCGCAGCGCATGTACCCCTTTGCCGCGCATTACATGAAGCAGGGGCTGGTGGGCATCAGCGTGCAGTACCGCCTGCATCAGGCCAAGGCCGGCGTGACGGTTTTTGACTGCGTCAAAGACGCGCGCAGTGCCATCCGCTACCTCCGTGCCCATGCCCAGGAGTTCGGCATTGATCCCCAGAAAATCATCGTCAGCGGTGGCTCCGCCGGTGGTCACCTGGCTGTGGCCACCGCCCTCTTTGACGGGGTGAATGAAGACGGGGAAGACCTTTCCGTCTCGCCTCAGCCCAATGCACTGGTCCTTCTGTTCCCTGTGATTGACTGTTCCAAGGAAGGTTATGGCCAGGCCAAAATCGGCGACCGCTGGCAGGAAATCTCCCCCGTTCACCACGTGCGTGCCGGGGTACCTCCCACCCTCACCTTCCATGGCACGGGCGATACGGTGACTCCCTTCGCCGGAGCCAAGGCTTTTCATGAATCCATGCAAAAGCTGGGCAACCGCAGCGAACTCGTCGTCAATGAAGGCGGCGTCCACGGCTACCTCATGCGCGACCGCACCCTGCTGGACGATACCTTGGCCCGCAGCGATGCCTTCCTCGCATCGCTGGGCCTGCTGCCGAAACCCTGAAGCTGGGTAATCCTGACGGATGGCGGATTGCGGCCTAACTGGATGGATGAAACGATGGCGGTGCTGCTTGCGAACATGGGCTGAAAAGGGCTGCTCGGGAGGCTACGCATTCTTCGTCATATTTGGGCCGCTTCGGACGTTGGTCCTTTCGCCCATGACAAAACTGTTTTGCACCCTCGCGTTTTCGCTGACCACCCTCGCTGCCTTGGCTTTGGAGGATCAGCCCACCCTCATGACCACTCGTGGCAAGCTGCTGGTGGACCAGGACTTTTCGCAGCCGCTGAAACCCTTCGATGGCAAGTCGAACGGATTTGCCTCGGGCTTCTCCGGCTGGCGCTGGAATGCCGTGCCTCGCGGTGGCAAGTGGGCCGTGGAAAACGGTGTGTTCACGGGTCGCGAAACGGCGGAGGTGAAGCACCCGGCCACGGCCTCCTATGGCTTTCTTTACAAGAACGTCGTCATCCAATGTGAGGTGCGCATGAACAATGTCCCGCTGGCTGGTCGCAAATACCGCAGCCTCAGCGTGCGCACCGTGGATGCCAAAGACTACGTCTGCAGCATTCACATGAATGAAGGCGGCTTTCGCATCACCAAGGATGACAACGACCATGCTGGCCCGGACAAATCCGTGCCGCTGGGGGCTGCCAAAGTGCCTCTCAAGCTCGATGAATGGCACACGGTTGTCTTTGAAGTGCTGGGCAATGAAATGGTCGGCACGGTGGATGGCCAAAGTCTCACCGGCAGCCACGACTTGATCGACCGTGAAAAGCACAGCCTCATGTTTGTCATGGGTGTCGAGGGCAGTGTACGCCATCTCAAGGTGTGGGAGGCTGCGCTCAACCCGGACTGGGCAAAAAACAAAACCAAGGTCCAGGCGGCAGCCGTTCCTGCCAAACCTTGATCGCAAAAAAAATCCCCGGTCATTGCAGGAATGACCGGGGATTTTTGTGGTTAGGAATCGTGCCCTGCAGGTGATCAGTAGATCATCGTGTTATCGGGGGCGGTGGTCTCTTCAATGCTCGTGGCTTTGATGACTGGGATGGTCTGGTCGCCATCCTTCTCATAGCTCATGATGCCGGAGATTTTCACCCAGGTCATTTCTTTAAAGTCGGGTGCCTTTTTGCCAAAGTCCACAGGCACCGAGTAGGGGCGGGCATCCGCCGCACAGCACTGCACCAGCATGCGGAAGATACGCAGGCGGTGGCCGTCGGCATTGTTCACCTTTTCAGGCAGCACCTGGGCGGTCGTCTCGATCGGCTGGCCCGTGATCACACGCTGCACTTCCAGGTCGCCGCCCGTGTAGTAGATCTCCGGCACCTGAAGGACAAATTCGCCTTTGCTGTTTTGCTCGATCTGCTGCTTGAGGTCTTCCAGGGTGAAGCTGCCATAGCTCTGGGCTTCTTTCGGTGGAGCGGAGGAGGCCTTGGCCACAGTTTCCGGATCATTGAATTTGTCAGGAGCGGGCAGGGGAGTGTCGGGCATCGGCACCGGCTTGGGGGCCGCGCGGCTCGGTTTGGAGCCGTCCCCACGCAGGGTGAATTCATCTGCCCGCGCGGTGGAGTTGTAATTTTGGTTATACACCCCTTTGTTCATCACTGCACTGGCACTGTAGCGGTCGGGTGATTTGATGGCCGCCCAGGTAATGGGGGCTGCCAGGATCAGGATGGCCACCAGCCTGCCGGTCCAGCCGCTTTCTTCCAGGATACCGTGGCCGTGATGGTCGTGCGGCGCGTGTGCATGGTCGTGGCTGTGGTCATGGCCGCAGCCGGATTTGGCCGCATGACCGTGATCATGATTACAGCCATGGGCATGTGCGTGGTCATGCCCGCAGCCTTCATGATGAGCATGGTCATGTGCGTGATCGTGCCCACAGCCTTCATGATGCACGTGGCCGTGGTCATGCCCGCAACCTTCGTGGTGCACATGCTCGTGTTTGTGGTCATGATCGTGCCCACAGCCACTTTTGGCTTCTTTGGAGTGATCATGGCCGCAGCCTTTGCCGTGGTCGTGGCCACAGCCGCCTGCCCCATGGTCGTGGCCTTCACAGCCAGCGACTTCGGATCCCATGGTCAGCAGATTGAACAGGCCCATGATGGCCAGCCCGATGCCCGTGTACAACACCATGGGACGGAAGATGCCGTCGCCAGGGAGGTACTCGTTCACACGGCCCGAGTAATGGAAATACAGCAGCACGGCGCTCCAGAGGAGCAGCAGGGCAATGCTGATGAGATGGGTGAAAGTGCGGATTCCGCTCATGGGATGAGAATGGGCTGAAGGCTGAGATTACTTGGAAGGAAAAGCGGCAAACGGAGCGGTGATAAGCTCCCAGAATTTTTCAGGAAAGGCGCGGGGATCGGTGACGAAAAGCATCATCGGCCCGGAAAGCAGCGCGATGAGGATGAACGTGCCGAGCAGCATGGCGATGACCATGCGGCGTTTGAATACGGCAGCGTACATGAACATCAGCTTGATGTCCATCATCGGGCCAAAGACCAGGAAGGCCAGTTTGGCCGCCATGGAGAAGGACGCCATAGGCGCGGCGATGAAGGCATCCGAGGTGCTGCATAGTGACAATACGAAGGCCAGCCCCATGATGGACGGAATGGCGGCCAGTTCATTGCCCGCCACGCTATCCAGCAGGCTCTGGTCCACCTGCGTATTAAAGACGGAGGTGATGATGACCCCGATGGTGAAGTACATCCCGGTATCCAGGAAGTCACCCATCGCGGTGCGGAAGGCGTGTACCAGACGGGCATTGAAGCTGGCCTTCGGTGCGTGCCCGTGGGCATTTTCTGCGGCGGAGTCCTCGATGTCCTGAGCGACGCTAGATTTCAGGACCTGGGCGGGTTTGAAGCGCAGGACGATCAGACCGATGGTGACGGCCACCAGGTAGCCCAGGGCCAGCCGTGAGATGGTCATCGTGGCATTGCCGATGGTGGCCCAGCCAGTCACTTTCTCGAATTCCTTGAAGGCCGTCAGTGTGCTCACCGCCACGATGGGGTTCATGATCGGCGCGGACAGCATGTATGAGAGCGCGCAGGAAAGTGGCAGCCCCTTTTTCACCAGCCGCCGGATCACCGGCACCACCGCGCATTCGCAGACGGGAAAGATCAGCCCCAGAAAGCCCGCCATCAGGGTGGACAGTACCTTGTTCTTGGGCAGCACGCGCTCCAAGAGCTTGGCGGGCAAAAAGGCATCAATCAGCCCTGAAAGCAGGGTGCCGATCATGATGTAGGGAGCACCTTCGAAAAGGATGCTCAGAAAGGCCATCAGGACATCTCCAAAGGGACTGGGTTCGGGCAAGGCAGCTAAAATCATGCAGTGGCTGCTTTAAACGTGCGTCGCCGTCCGGTTCAAGCGGTAAACCTTCACCCTGAACAATTCAGGCGCAGAAATTCGCCCTCGGCAGGTGACAGTCCTGGCAGAAAAGCCAGCCCGCTCAGTCCACTTTGCCCAGGCCCGCTTCTGGGTCGGGTTCCAGGAATCCGAGTTCCACAAAAAACTCGTCCATGGCCATGAGGGTGGCTTCATACATCTCAAAGGAGAGGTTGAAGTTAAAGAACCCGTGTCCCTGGCCTTCAAACTCGATGAGGCGGCAGAAATTCTTTTTCTTGGAGGATTTTTTCGCGAACTCATAGGTCCCGCCAAAGGGGACCACACGGTCAGCCGTGCCATGCATGATCAACATGGGGGGCAGGCCGGGGCGGATGGCGCGGATGAGGTTGGCGTCCTTGGCCACGCCTGCATCGGGGAAGCGGTCCAGGCCAAAGCCTTTTTTGGAAGTGTCCAGCACGGGATTGAACAGGGCCAGCGCATTTGGCGCGGGGCTGCTGTCCAGAATGTCCGCAGGATCATCAAAGCCGCTGAGCATCGCGGAGGATGTGATGGCATGGGCACCGCCACTGCCGCCGATGCCGACGATCTTGCCCGGATTGATGCCTAGCTCCACCGCATTGAGACGGATCCAGCGCATGGCAGACCGTGCATCCGCAATCGCTTCCAACGGACCGCCACGGTTCCTGTGCGTGATGCGGTAGTCAAAGGCCATCGTCATCATGCCGCGCGAGGCGAAGTAAACACAGTGCGGAGCAAACTGTGCGATCTGGCCATTGTCCCAGCCACTGCTAAAAAAGAAGGCAGCCACCGATTTTGGGTATGGTGGTGTCTTGTCTGCATTGGGTTCCCAGATGTACACAGGCAGGCTGATGTCGCCGACGGTCTTGTAGATCTCTTCGCGAGCAGATTTGAGGAGTTCCCGATTTCGGTCGAGTGGGAGTGTTCGTTGATGACCTTCGCCGGGTGATTCCATGATTGCGTGTGGCAGAAACGTGACTCTTGCAAAAATACACGATCCAGCAACATCTTTTCCTGGCCTGGAGGCCCCATTCAGGATGTATTTGCGTGCCAAGCCTCCCTAAAATCTGCCACACTCCCCCCGTGAACACTTTTGCGCGTCTTCTCTGCCTTTTTTTGACCCTGGCCCTCACCGGTCAGGCCGCTGCCCAAGATCCTGCTTTGCGCTCCCAGCTTGACCGGGCGTACCAGAACTGGCGGGCGGCCATGCTGGCAAAAGATGCACGCGCCTGGGCGGCTTCCATCACCCGTTATCGTCAAGTGGTGACCCGGAATCTCATCGTCAGTCAGCGGCAGTCTTTTCCTGATGCGGTCTTTGCCGTGCCTCTGGATCCGCCTGACATTTCAAGCCTTCGCCTGCTGGAGGCAGATGCTGTAGGTGACACAGCGCACACGTTATACTTCGGCAAGGTGGACCTTGGCGGTGAGCCTGGGCAAATTCCTGAAAGCGTCCTCATGCTGAAGTTCTTCAATGAGAACGGCACCTGGCGTTTTGATAGCAGCAAGGTCCTCAAGCTGCTGGGCCAGGCCGATCTCATCGCTCAGTTGAAAGGCTCTGGGCCTATGGACTTTCTGAACTACCCGGAGTTCACGCCACCGGGCAAGGCACCTGCCGTTCCGGCTCTCTGTGAGGTGCCGGAAAATGTGGCGGGCTGCACGCTCCAGTCCTTTGGTTACGAGGCTCGCATGAGGATCAACGGCTTTGATTACCCCATCATGCAGGACCATGCCGAGAAGCTCTTCGTCATCGGCGGACCCAAGAATGGGGCCAATGATGTCCCATTCATTGTTAAGCCGACCGAGGTGCCCGACGGCGAGACGCGTCTGCTCCAGCTCGACGTCTTTGTCCTCCCAGGCACGCGCGGCCAGACGCCTGTCCGCGTCTTCCATTATGAGACCCAAGACGGGGGCGTGG
>DMMK01000336.1 GCA_003453085.1 Verrucomicrobiales bacterium | reverse complement strand
CGCCCATCTATGCCCCCTTTCTGGAGCGCGGCTACACAGTCTTTTCCGTGCGCCACGCCTGCCAGCCGAAGTTCACCATTCAGGAGATCACCCAGGACATCCACCGCGCCATCCGTTACATCCGTCACCATGCCAAAACCTGGAATCTCGACCCTGAGAAATTCGGCATCAGCGGTGGCAGCGCCGGGGGCCATCTTTCCCTGACGATGGGCGTCCAGGGAGGGCCAGGAAACCCGGAGTCCAAGGACCCGGTGGACCGCGAGAACAGTGCCATCCAGGCCATCGCCTGCCTGTATCCGCCCACGGATTTTCTGAACTATGGCAAGCCCGGCGAAGATGCCGTGGGCGTGGGCATTTTGAAGAACTACAAGGCGGCCTTTGGACCCGAGTCCGACACACCGGAAGGCCGCCAGCGTCTGGGCAAGGAAGTCTCTCCAATCTACCGTGTTTCTGCCAAGCTGCCCCCCACCTTCATCATCCACGGTGACAAGGATGAGCTGGTGCCGATCCAGCAGGCGGAAACCTTTGTGGCCCGTGCCGCCGCCGCAGGTGTGGTTGCCAAACTTGTGGTTAAACCAGGCGCGGCCCATGGCTGGCCCGACCGCCAGCCCGACTACAACCAGTTTGCTGATTGGTTTGACGAGCATCTGCGTGGACTGAAAAAATAGACCTTCACGATGACGGAAGCCGACATCGCCAAAATCGAATCTGCCCTGGGGCTGACGTTGCCGCCAGACTATCGCTGCTTTCTCACGGGGGAGGCAGAGCTGGATGGAGACCTCGATGACACCACCGCGCTGCGTGAGGCGGATTCGATCATTGAGTCCACGCTGGAGTATCGCCAGGGTTTTGCCGGGCTGCCGCCCTGGCCTCAGCATTGGCTGTATGTGGGGGATGAGGCAGATGCCTGCCCCTACGTGCTCGATTGTCAAAATGGTCGGCTTCTGCGCACAGACAAGGGAAATCTCCATCGCCCTCCGCTGGATGAATACCCGTCTTTTGCGGACTTTGCGGCCAGCCGTGAAAACACAGCGATTGAGATAGATGACACGCCTGAAACCTGGCGTGAAAGGATACGCAGTTGGCTGGTGATGGCAGCCGCTCTGCTGCTGGTTTTTGTGGTGCTGCCAGCAGTGGCCTTCAGCATCAAGCTTCTCTATCGCTGGCTCATCTATGGGGAGGTGCCCCGCTATGAACCCTGATGATCATGCTCGTCATGGTGGCCGTAGGGCTCCACATGCACGATGACATCCAGAAAGCGGCGGTCGGAGGCCAGCAGCGCACGCTGCACATCATGGCCGATGCGGTGGCCCTCATACACGCTCAGGCTGCCATCCACCTGCACGTGAATATCCATGTGATATCCAAGGCCGGATTTTTTCATGCGCAGTTTTTCGATCATGCACACGCCCGGTACTGTGGCACCGATGGCCCGGGCTTCTAGGTACAGATCTTCCTGTGCTGCTCCATCCATGGTCTCATGCAGGGTGGCTTTGAAAAGCTGCCCCCCATTGATGAAGATGATGATGCAGCCCACCAGCGCGGCCACATCATCGGCCATCTCAAAGCCATCACCACCGATGAGCGCGATGCTGATGCCCACCAGGGCTGCGCCTGAGGTGATGGCATCCGCCCGGTGATGCCAGGCATCTCCCTTGAGGGCCGTGCTCATCGTCTCATCACTCTTCCGCATGGCATAGCGGGACAGGCCTTCCTTGACCACGATCACCAGCACCAGCACCGGCAGCGTGAACCACGCGGGAGAAGAATGCCGGTGCAGGATGTTATGGATGCTGTGGTAGGCGATGGTTCCCCCAGCCAGCAGCAGGGACAGCGCCGAAAATAGCCCGGCAAGCTGCTCTGCCCTGCCATGGCCATAGGGGTGATTTTTGTCCGGCGGTTTTTCAGCCACCTTCAGTCCCACCAGCACCATCAGCGAAACAAAGATGTCATTCACCGACTCGATGCCATCTGCGATAAGCGCATAGGAATGCCCGGCAATGCCCACGCTGACCTTGATGCACGCCAGCACCGCATTGAGCGCAATGCTCCATGCGACGGCTTTGATGGCGACCTGGTTTTGGCTCATGCGCGGGGAAGGGGGGCTGAAGCGGGGGCGAGTATCGGAACCCCGCCTGATAAGTCAACCGCAGCGTCATCCCTGCTGGCCTGCTTTTAGCCGAATCCATACGGCGGCAACAAGTCCCCCCACCAGATTCGCCACCAGATCCCAGCCCGTGTTTTCATAGCCGCCCACGTTCGTATTCGGGATCGTGAGCACGGCGATGAATTCAATAACTTCGTTCAGCGCCCCAAATCCCACACCTGCCGCAGCACACAGCGTCAGCATGCCCAGGGTTGGCTTCAGGCGGATGGCAAAGGCCTGCTTCAAGGACGTGCTCAGCCCATGCCAGCAGAGCCAAGTAGTGACACCGAAACCATAGGCGTGGACGATCTGGTCATACTTCAGCTTTTCCGGAATCAGCCACAGGCTGTACAGCACCCCGTGTTCACCGTGGTAGGGCCAGCCTTCCGGCACAGGCACCAGCCCCCCGGCCATGTGCATCAGGCCCCACACGGAAAGCGCCCACAGAAGCGGCGTGCTGAGCCCCACCCGGCGATGGACCAGGGCCATGACACCGATGAGCACACACATGATCACGATGTAAAAGATGAACTCACGGTTCCCCTTGATCATGGAGGCCGCCACAGCCGCAGCCATGTAAGCTGCATTGAACAGAAAGACGGGCAGCAGGCGCGGAGCGGGGGTGTCAATCATGCGTGCATGACATCACGTCCCACTATCCCTGTCCAGCCAGACTTCCCGGAGCGGGCCGACTTTAGTTTGGCCAAAAAAGCCCGGGCAGAAGGCCAAAGCAGCCTCTCAGGACGATACCCCTGGTATGAAGTGGAAGCGCCTGAGGCAGAACCGCGTATTGAACTTGCTCTATCAGGCGGTGTGCAACTGGATTGATGACGGCGCACTGCAGCTCAGCGCCGCCCTGGCCTATTACTCGGTCTTTTCCATGGCCCCCCTGCTGATCATCGCCGTCAGCATCTCCGGTCTGGTCTTTGGTGAAGATGCTGTTCGGGGCCAGTTGGAGGCTCAACTGCAATACTATGTGGGAGATCGCGTGGCAGGCACCGTGCAGCAACTGGTGCAAAGCGCGGCCCGCCCGAATCAGGGTTGGATGAATGCCACCACAGGCTTTGTCATCCTTCTGGTAGGGGCCTCCAGTGTCTTCGCGCAGTTGAAGGATGCTTTGAATACCGTCTGGGGTGTCAAAGAAACTAAGTGGCGCGGCTTCATGAACTTTATCATGACTCGCCTGCTGAGCTTCGGCATGGTTTTAGTCATCGGCTTTCTATTGCTGATCTCCCTCTTCCTCAGCACCGCCGTGGCAGGCCTCAGCAAATACGTCAGTTTCGTTTTTGGCGTGCCGATGGAGGTCTGGGGCATCGTGGGGATCATCATTTCGCTGCTGCTAGTCACCCTGTTGTTTGCCATCATCTTCAAGGTGCTGCCCGATGTGGCCGTGAGATGGCGGGATGTCTGGGTGGCCGCCGCAATGACCGCCGTGCTCTTTGAAGTGGGAAAGCACGGGCTCAGCTATTATCTTGGCCGTGAAAGCGTGACCTCCAGCTACGGAGCCGCCGGCTCGCTGGTGCTGCTTCTGCTTTGGGTCTATTACGCCTCCTGCCTGCTGCTCTTCGGGGCCGAATTCAGCCAGGTTTACTCCCGCACCGTCAGCCCTGACGTCATCGAAGACCCCGAAGAAATGCCTCCCAAAAAACGCCCAGGAGATCTGGATGCCGAACCTCTGAAAAAACACGGCGACCGGAAGCCGTGGTGACAGGATAAAGTGCACCGATATCAAGCTTACAGAACGAAGTGGCCGCCTGAAATGCTCCCCGGTTGCATTTGCTTGCGAAACGTTTTAAACACCCCCTGTCAAAAGGCGCTTGTAGCTCAACGGTTAGAGCA
>DMMK01000347.1 GCA_003453085.1 Verrucomicrobiales bacterium | reverse complement strand
TGCACCCAGCGGCCCTGTTCTGGCAGCACGGGCGTGAGGGAATCCGGGAAGCCTTGTTTTTCCACCACACCGGGGGCGAGGGTGTTGTGCTTCAAGGCCATGCGCATGGTGCTGTCGCGGTTGATCATCCAGTGGACCTGGCCGGGCTTGTCCTCGTCCCAGCCGTCTGTGTGATAGAGCGACTGGTAAGGCTGGCCGAGACGGTCCAGGCGCACCCAGGCGGAAAGGGTGAGCTGAGGCCAGGAGCGGCCAGCGCCAGCGCTCAGCTTCATATGGTCGCCCATATGGACAAACTCCGGTGCGCGGGATCCGGGCCAGCGGCCCTGCGTCATGCGGAAGGTCCCTGAGGGGAGTTCATCCTCTTCAAAGTCGAGCAGGGTGATCAGGGCTTCATCCTGACGCAGCGCGGCGATGGCGGCATCTGATCGCGCCCGCTGGCCGGAGGTGAGAGCTGCCTGTAGCGATGGCAGTTCATCGGGCTGGATAAAGGCTGCGGAGCGGATCTCGCGCGAAGCGCCTGCACCGGATTGTAGGGAGTAGGCCTCGCCATCTTTCAGGCTCTGGCGTTTGCCTCCCTTGGAGGATTGAGCGATGACTTCTCCCTTGAAGACATGGATTTCTGCCTGGCCCTGCTGCGGCACATCCACGCCGAACTGGGTGCCCAGGTCCACCGCCTGGCCGGTCGGGGTGATGACGGTAAAACCTTTCGCCGAAGGCGGCACATCTGCCGCCACCCGGCCACGTTTCAGCCGCAGGCGCTGGCCATTTTCAAACTGGAAACTCGCCGGGGCTTCGATAACCACCTTTGCCCCACGTGCCGTGATGAACTCCACGGTACCGGCCTCCATTTCATAAGCAGCACCGTGAATCTGCATGCCCTCGGAAAACACGCTGCTGCCAATGCCATGGGCCACGGTGGCATGCACAGCGTTGTTGCTTTGCCACCACCAGGTTCCGGTGATGCATAGAGCCAGGGCGGCGGCTGCGGCTAACCAAAGGTGTGAAAAGGGTGTCTTTAGATGTTTGGCTGACTTTGCCTGGACTGGCGATTCCCAGCCCGCCGCTTGCTCGGCCAGGGCCGCGTCTAGATTGGCGAGATCCGCAAACAGGCGTCGTGAATCGGGCTGAGTGAGTAGGATGTTTTGGAGCTGCTGTACCTCCTCGGCAGTGGCGAGCCCATCCAGGTAGCGCTGTATCTGTTCATCCAGATTCATGAGGCATCCTCCTTGGCCAGTTCACGCTGAACACAGTCGGCCAGCAGGCGGCGGATCCGATGCAGCCACTGATAAAAACCGGTGACGGAACGTCCGCTGGTGGCGGCCACCTGCTGAATCTGCGCCTGCGGTTGATAAGCCTGCATGAGGAGCTGTTTGTGGTCTGGCTCCAGCTTTTGGGTGCAGGTCTCCAGGGCGCGGCGTTGGCGCTCCAGCCGGGTTTCATCCTGGGCTGTTTCTTCGGCAATGAGGTCCACCACTTCTTCGCTGAGGACGAGGCGGTCGCGGCCTTTGTCACGCAGCCAGGCGAGGACTTTGAAGCGGGCGATGCCAAAGGCCCAGGGGCGAAATTCGGCTCCCTCCTGGAATTCGCCGAATTTTTCCCACAGAACGATGGCTACCTCCTGCATAACATCATCTGCATCAGCGCGAGAGGGCACCAATCTTCGCACATAGGCCCGCACGGCTGGTTCATGCGCCGTTAGGCTGCGCAGGAAACGCTGGTGTTGTTCGATTTCGGCAGGTGACATAGCGGGCTCTCAAGAGTCTTTTCCTGAAGCCGGGCCGATTTAACGAACTATTTCACGTGTGAGAGAAATTTAATTCATCGCCGCTTTAGCACGAGCACGATGTCGGGGTAACTGTCGTCCAGCTTGCGCGGGGTCTCGACTTCATAGGTGAAGTCGTAGCACATTTGAAGCTCCAGTTCGGGCACTTGGCGCAGCAGCGCCTTCATCTGGCGGGCGTTGTAAGTGCGAAACTGCCAGCGGGTCTCCTGGATGTGGCTGCGGCCCTGATGGCTGATTTTAAGCCGAGTGCGCAGGGCTTCGAGCCGGGTTTTACGGTCGGGCGGCCAGGTGTGGGTATTGCACACGACTTCGATGTCTTCCCGACGGGCCTTCCAGCGTTCGTGCTCCTCTTTGGCGGCGGAGTAGTCGCTGAGATGCAGGCCTAAGACGAAGATACCGCCGGGTTTTAAAGCAGCGGCGACTCGTTGCAAACAAGCGAGGGCGTCCGCCTCGGAATGCAGGTATTTAAAAGTGCTGACCAGACAATGGGCGAGGTCGTAGTGATCTTTTTTTGGAGCAGTAAAACTCTGCATCCAGTCGGGCCACAGGCGGGCTTTAAGGCCCTCTTTTTTGAGGCGTTCCTGGGCAAAATTGAGCATGCGCTCATTGCCATCGAACCCGGCCACATCCCATCCGCGACGGGCCATTTCGATGACCAGTCTGCCGCTGCCACAGGCGGGCTCCAGCAGGCGACGGGTGTGGCTTTTTTCGCCAAAGATGGTCCACACGGTTTCGAGGAAGGTGGCCTCGTGCGGGGTATCGGCATCGAAGATGATGTCATAATAAAGCGGGGTATCATACCAATCGCGGTGGTCAGTGGGCATTGTTTGGAGGCTTATAGCGGTTTCCAAATCAGTTGTCAGACATTCTTATGGCTCGCCTGAAATCAACGAAGCCAAGGTCCTGATCACAGCATAGCAGTTTCAAAGTTGGTCACAAAGAGGTGGTGAATTGATCTCCTAGCTTCCGTTTTTTGTTCATGTCTGACAGCCATTCCTTTTCCCGCCGCCAATTTTTGAAAAGCGCCGCGCCGTTGATCCTGCCTGCCGCTGTTTTAGGCCGTGCGGGTGCGGTGTCACCGAATTCGAAGATCCGTCTGGCCTGCATCGGTGTGGGTGGGCAGGGGACGACCAACCTGAAAGCCTTCCTGGCGGATGAACGGGTGCAGGTGGTGGCCATCTGCGATGTGGATGGCAAGCACCGCGAACGCGCGATGAATCTGGCCAAGCTGACGCCCGCAGATTGCTACAATGACTACCGCGAAGTGCTGGCGCGCAAGGATGTGGATGCGGTGATGAATGCCACGCCCGACCACTGGCATGCGAACGTGGCCATTGAGGGGGCAAAGGCGGGCAAGGATCTGTTTTCTGAAAAGCCGCTGGGGGCCAGCATTGCCGAAGGGCGGGCCATCTGCCGGGCGGTGTCGGAAAACAAACGGGTGTTGCAATGCGGCACCTGGCGTCGTTCGGGCCTCAAAGTGCGCATGGCCTGTGAACTGGTGCGCAATGGCTACATCGGTGAACTCAAAGAAATCCAGGTAGGTGTGCCCGGGACTTTTGCTGTCCGTGGCGGTTACACCGGGCTGGAAGGTCCGCAGGAGGTGCCCCCGCATCTGGACTATGCGATGTGGTTGGGCAGTGCGCCGGAGCGCCCCTACACGGAGGGCCGCTGTCATTTTAACTTCCGCTGGATTGATGAGTATGCGCCGGGCTACATCACGGACTGGGGCGCACACTTCGTGGATGTGGCGCAGTGGGGCGCGGGCATGGACGACACCACGCCCACCGAGGTAGAGGCGATTGAGGTGAAACGCCGCGCGCAGAGCCTTTACGATGCGCCGGAGGAGTATCGCATCGAGTACCGTTATGCCAATGGACTGAAGCTTTCGATGTTCAGCACAAAGGATGCGGCCACTTATGGTACCAAATTCATCGGCAGCGAAGGCTGGGTGTTTACTGAGGCGGAGACGCTGAAAGCCAGCTCCCTGGACATTCTGCGCATCAAGATGAAGGAGGGCGATACCCGCCTGTATGTGTCCAAACATCACCACCGCAATTTCATTGATGCGATGATTTCCCGGGAACGCACGGCCGCCCCGGCGGAAATCGCCCAGCGCGCCGCCACGATCTGCCATCTGGGTGCCATTTCGGCGAAGCTGCAAAAGGGCCTGAAATTTGACCCGAAGGCCGAAGCCTTTGCTGGGGATGATGCTGCCAATGCCCTGCTGATGCGCCCTATGCGCGATGCCTGGAAGATCTGAGCTTAAAGTTCATTCATCATGAAAACATACTCTATGTTAGGTGCGGCTGTGTTGGGGCTGCTTTTTTTCTCCGTCCCGGCGAAGGCCGAGCATGAGGGGAAACTGCAAGTGCTGCTGGTGGGGGATAGCACAACAGAGGGCAGCATCCCACGCAAGATCAGTCCTAAAGGGCCTCATTTGGAAGAGGTGATCCGCGTTTTGCTGGCGGCGGAAAAAGATCTGCCGCCTTGCAACGTGATCAATCTGGGACTGAGCGGTGAGTTTGTCCGCAGGCTGCTGGATTCGGGACGTTATGACAAGCAGATGGCGAAACTTCCAGGGGTGGATTACATCTTTATCCGGTATGGCATCAACGACTATGCCCGGCGCGAGAAGTTTGCCGAGAACTTCACCAACGACTATGCCGAACTGATCGGAAGGATGCGCCAGGATCACCCGAGTGCCCAACTTGTGATCATGACGGTGATCCCCTACATGGATTCGCAAAAGAGTAACGAGATCAATATGCTGAACAGAAAAGTAGCTATGCAGCACAGGCTGCCGCTTTTTGACATTTATCCCAGGTATGCGCAGGCCCTGAAGGATGGGCCTAACATGCTGAATTACCGACGCTACGAGCTGAAAAACATCCCCATCCAGTACCATGAACTGGTGAAACCTTTCGTGGCCGAAAATCCGCCAAAAGTGGTGGTGATGGACAATCAGTTTGACGCCCATTTTAGCAAGCTACCGGGCTGGTTTGGCGACCGCCATCCTAACCTGGCAGGGTATCACGTCATTGGCGATGAGACTGCTAAGTATCTGGCCAAGATGATTCGTGAGAAGGTCAAAAAGTAAACGTTAACCCAAGATGCATCTCCACCTTCTCCTTGTCGCACTGCTTTGTCTGCCGGGGATGGCCGGGGCGGAGTCTTTGCAGCTTACCTTGCCACCCACTTGGCACGGAGTGGTGGGGGTGCCGATGAGCCTCTATTATGATAATGTGGTCCTGACGGAGCATCCTGAGCAGTATAGGTTTTCCGTTCAGTGCCCAGTGGGGGCGACCGGTGAGCGGGCGTGGTCGGTCAAGGCCCCGG
>DMMK01000711.1 GCA_003453085.1 Verrucomicrobiales bacterium | reverse complement strand
CCCAGTCTGAACCCAAGCCCGAGCCCGAGAGTTTCACTTGGCACTACTTTTCACGCCCCAGCACGCGTTCCACCGCTCGGCGAATGTAAGGGGTATTGGCGGAGGGGCCTTGCTCCAGTTCCAACCACCGGTCCAGCCGCCGTTCCTTCGCCGCCAGGGCATCTTCGGTGGCCATCTCCAGCAAGATCTCGCGCATCACTTCCCAGCCATGCAGTTTCAGGTCCTTCAGTACCAGCTCACCGTTCACATACTTCATTTCACGCAGTGCCTCTGGCACCCGCTCTGGCGGAATCTCCCCCATCGGATCTGCATGCAGCGCCAGGGGTTCCCAAAATTTGGCAGCCGCATCATAGGCCATCGCATCCAGCTTCATCACGGTCGCCTCACTGGGGGGCCAGGTGCCGCGCAGTCCAGGACTCACACCTCCCGTTCCCAACGCTTTTTCAGACCAACGCGCCGTGCCTTCCGCATACCAGCGGTTCTTGAAAAAACAGGCTCCATTCTGAATGAGATGAAACAGCTCATGCGCCGGAGTCAGGTTCATCGGGGCCTTGACCGAGGTCGCCACATTAAAACAGATCGAGCGCGTGTTCTCCGGGTCTCCTGCCCGCTTGAATCGCTGCAGCTCATCGTAGGCCACCCCATTGGATTTCAGCAGTTCCTTGTTGAAGAGATGCACATCCAAAAACGCCGCCTCACGAAAACGCTCCCCCAGAAACGGGTCAGGAAAGCCCAGCCCATCAATGAGCAGCAGCCACGCCCCATGCGTCTGCGTGGCGATGTCCTCCACCTGATCCGGGACCCCGTTGCCATTCGCATCCGTCGCCTCCACCGCATGCGTGCCCTCCGTCGCATAGAAGAACCGCATTTTCCCCTTCACCAGCACTTGAGTCAAAGAAGCACGGGCCTGGGGCATTTGTGCCAGCAATGACGCTGCATTGAGCAGCACAAGCACGATGAGAAAGGACAGTTTCATAGGATTCGTCAGCCTTGTTGTTGCGCCCATCAATCATCAAAGGCGATACGCACCCCATTCTTGCCAAACTAACCCTGTTCATGGCAAGACCTTCCTGCTAATGCTAGGTCCGCTGCCACCCCCAACTCAGACCCCATGAAACTTAAACTGGACCTTCACGACTTCCGAGTGCCCGATGGCAAGCCTTTCCGAATCTCCAAGGCGAAGACCAAGGTGAAGGATCTTTACACGGACAGCGCTCATTACGAGACCCTCATCGCCCAGTTCCGCGAGGAGATCGATGACCTGCAGCAGAAGATGTATGCGCAGGACCGCCAGGGCCTCCTGCTGATTTTCCAGGCCATGGATGCGGCGGGCAAGGACAGTACCATCAAGCATGTGATGAGCGGCGTGAACACCCAGGGGGTGGAAGTCCACAGCTTCAAGCGCCCCACCAGTGCCGAGCTGGATCATGACTTCCTCTGGCGCACCTCCCGCGTGCTGCCGCAGCGAGGCCGCATCGGCATTTTCAACCGTAGCTATTATGATGAAGTGCTGTGCTGCCGCGTGCACCCCGAGATCGTCACCCAGATCCAGCGCCTGCCGGAAAAGACCACGAAGAACCTCGACAAGCTGTTTGCCGATCGCCTCAAGGACATCCGCAACCTGGAGGCCTACTGCCACCGCAACGGCATTCGCATCGTGAAGTTCTTCCTCAATGTTTCCAAGGATGAGCAGAAGAAACGCTTCCTGGCCCGCATCGACACGCCCAGCAAAAACTGGAAATTCGAGGAAGGCGACGTGAAGGAGCGCGGCTTTTGGAAGGAGTACATGCACGCCTACGAAGACGCCATCCGCCACACCGGCACCGAGGAGTGCCCCTGGTACGTCGTCCCAGCGGATGACAAGAAAAACATGCGCCTCATCGTCAGCGCCGCGATCCTGCATGAAATGCAGGGCATGAAGCTCAAGTACCCCGAACTGCCCCCGGAACAGAAGGCCCAGTTGGCCGTGGCCAAGAAGCTGCTTTTGGAAGAAAAGTAAGTTAGGCCAGAGTCTTTATTATTATCACAGACGCAGATGCAATGGGGTGAGAAGAGGATCGCAGGAAAAGGGCACCACCCCCTCACCTAACCTCTCCCCAAGGGGAGAGGGACGGTCATTTGGTCTGCGCTATTGAAGAGGAAAAAGACGTCCCCCCTCGCCCCAAGAATAGGGGAGAGGGGACGTCCGTTGGGTAAAAACGGCATCACCAGCCACACCGATTCGATGGTTCTTACATTAAGGTCTTTAAAGTGACCCTCTTGCGGACCTCCTCAATCACTTCTTCCCAAAGAATGCTGCCAGCTTCTGCAGGTCCTTCGGCTCAGCTGGTTTCATGGCGCTTTCGATGGCCTCTTGCTGGATGGCGCAGAGTTCACTGATGCCCTTGCGGCCGACGACCAGCATGGCATCCAGCTCTGCCTGGCTGAAGGTGGCCTCTTCACCGCTGCCCTGAATTTCAACAAAGTCGCCTTTGTCCGTCAGCACCAGGTTGCAGTCCACATCGGCATCGCGGTCTTCCACGTAGCAGAGGTCCAGAAGGGTTTCGCCCTTCAGCACGCCGGCGCTGATGGCAGCCACCTTTTTGGTCATCGGCTGCTGGGTGATTTTGCCTTTTTCCAGAAGGCGGTTGAAGGCGATGCAGGCGGCGATGCAGGCCCCTGTGATGGAGGCCGTGCGGGTGCCACCATCCGCCTGCAGCACGTCGCAATCAATGCAGAGCGTGCGCTGGCCCAGCTTCTTGAGGTCCACCACCGCGCGCAGGCTGCGACCGATGAGGCGCTGAATTTCGATGCTGCGACCATCGGGACGGCCCTTGCTGCTGTCGCGGTCTTTGCGATCCAGCGTGGAGTAAGGCAGCATGGAGTACTCAGCCGTCAGCCAGCCGCCCTGGACGTTCTGCACCTTCATCCAGCGGGGCACTTCTTCCTGAATGGTGGCGGCGCAAATGACGCGCGTATTGCCAAAGGCGATCAGCACGGAAGCGGTGGCATGGGGAGCAACATCCAGGATGTACTCAATGGGGCGAAGCTGATCGTGGGAACGTCCGTCGGGTCTGGGCATCGGACGCCTTAGCGTCATCAGGTCATGCGGTCAAGGCGGTCGTCAGCCTCAAACTCGGATCATGTCCTTCACCACCTGAAACCACAGGTAAAAGCAGCCGCGCCAGGAGTAGCGGAACACTCCGTCTCCTGCAGGCTCGATGACCCCTATGGTGATGTTATGGTCAATCTGCGCGGTCATGTCGCGCTCGATGTAGGTGGACAGTTCCTCCGTATCCAAATCCACCAGTTGCTCACGCAGCCCCTGCT
>DMMK01000232.1 GCA_003453085.1 Verrucomicrobiales bacterium | reverse complement strand
CTTTCGAGGCTGGCGTCCACGTTGAGAACCCGCATGGATTGCTCCCGCACACTGCCATCGGAAAGGGTGGTGCTGATGCGGCGTGGGAAGCCGATGGTGCGGTCCATCCAAATGAGGCGCGTGTAGCCGGAGCTTCCGGTTTCGCGAAAACGTGAGTAGCCCACTCCGCCGATGATGTCCACGACCTCGAATTTGGCCTTGGTGCTCAGGGCTGCGTAGATGCTGTTGAGATCTGTGGCAGGGCCCTCTGACGGGGCCGGGGCGGGGGTTTGGGATGAGGTGACCTTGCTCTGGCTGCAGACGGTGATGGTAATCTCAGCCTGCTGATTGGCGAATTCACACCGCCAGTTCTCCCCTTCGATGGAGAAAACATTGCAGGTGCGAGTCACCTCCCCTCGGGCGTTGCGTGCGGTGGTTTCCTCCATCCAGGTGATTTTCTTCGGCAACTGCATGGGGGCGAGCTGTGCGTTTGCCCATAGGGCAGAAAAAACGAACAGGGCCAGGGTGAGACAAATTTTCATGCAAGAGGGCAGCGAAAGGACGCAATGGGAGACGGGCAGATACTTATGGCTGGGGCCAAAAGATCAACGCGAATTCACGCCCAGATTCACTTCAGCGCCGCCAGTGCCTTTTGAATGTCGGCTGCCTGCCCGGAGGTGGAGGCGCTGTCATCATGCCAGACAATCTTGCCGTCCTTGATCAGAAAGCATTGCCTCTGGGCCATGGAAAGCATGCCGCCGAAGACTTTGCCGACTTTGAATGCCTCCAGCACCTTGCCATCGGTGTCGGCGATCAGGTCGTAAGGCAGCTTCCTCTGGGTCTTGAATTTTTTCTGGGTCTCGACGTTGTCGAGGGAGACCCCCAGCACCTGCACGCCAGCCTGAGTGAGGTCGGCAAACGCATCCCGCAGTGAGCAGGCCTGGGCGGTGCAGCCTGGAGTGTTGGCTTTGGGGTAAAAGAAAACCACCGTGGGTCCCTTTTTGTACACATCGGCAAAGTTCACCGTCGCCCCGTCCTGATTGATGCCTGAGATCTGGGGGGCTGGCTGGCTTACCTGCGGGCTTTCGGCCTGGCAGGAGCTGCCAAACAGGCCGGTGAAGAGTGCGGTCAAAAAGCGCATGGTGAGTTTCATCTGCTGGAGGTTCGTCTCGGGGCGGTCGCCGGATTCATCGGATCAGCCACGGATGTTCCGGTATCGGTACGGAAGATAGTTTTTTTGCTTCAGGTATTCGAGACGCACCTGCCTGCGAAAAACCTTCCAGGTGGGGTGGCAGCCTGCCTCATAGACAGAGACGCGAGTGCGGGCCGGATTGGCCCAGCCGGCGAAGAGCAGCACATGTGCATTGTGAGTGTTGAGGATGTCCCCAGGGCGCAGATCGTCATAGCCTGCCAGCTTGTCGCAGAGGGCTGGAAGTTCCCGGGTGGAGTAGGAGCGGCGCAACCGCCAGCAACGCGAAATGAGTCCGGAGCAGTCAATGCCTGCTGCCTCCTGGCTCACGGCGGCATCCAGACCTGCGCGTTTGGCCGGGGTATAAATATCGCCCGCAGCAAAGCCCTGGCGAATCTTGGAATCGAACTCTTCCAGAGAATCAAAACCGCCCCACTGATAGGGGATGCCCACATTCCAGGCATCGGCCATCCACCAGCCGGGACGGGTGCCATCTGCCGGACGATAGGCTTCGTCCGGGGTGTCCACCTGGATGCCCTGGGAGTCTTTGCCATGCTTGATGTTAGGCGTGGAAGCCTTCCATCGGTGCTGGCTGTAGGCCTGGGCGATGGCCAGCACCTCCTGCCGCTGCACGGTCGGGCGGGGGCTGGTATCTGCTTTTTCAGGCGCGGCAGAACAGGCCGCCAGCAGCAGGGCAAACCCAGGGAAACAGAGGCGTAGCGCAGCGGTGAGCTGCGTGGGGAAAAGCGAAACAATCATGCCTTGCGGCAGCTTAAAAAGGTCGGGCAAACGCACAACCTGCCATTGCAAGAGCAGGCACCTGCAGCCGCTTATTTGTCCTCGGCCAGAATGAGTGGGCTTTCCCTCCGCTCATAGACAGCATCTGAGGCATCACCAGTATTTAGACGAAGTTCGACGTCTTTCGTCTTTCCTTGGCGGCCAGGGTCCAAGAGAGGACTGGTAAGATCCGTCCTTGGCGTTTTGCGGGCATCTGTCGTCGGCGAGATGGGCTCCTCAAAATAGGCAAAGGCCGTGGAGAGCACGACAAGGAGAGCGACAATGGCCAGAGGCTGCCCGTAATCGAATTTCAGATGTTTCATATCCTTGAACTTGGAGCGCGGTGGAAAAGTGACCCTTTCATCCCGCCTCCAGTTCAGGAAGCTCACGGTAAGGATGAAAGGGCTGAGGTTCCGGGGGGAAAGTGGCAATCAGTCGGCTTTGCCTCCCAGGCAATTGGGCCTGATGAAGATGAATGATTATGAAACAGCCTGGTGATAGATATAATTGTTTAAATGAGTAAAAATAATTGGTTTTAACAATTAATAGGCGGTGACTTGAAAGTGGACAAAAAAGGATCGCAACCTTTGGTATCTCTGGTCTGTTCTTAATCTTGCTTTCTGCATGGGAAAGCCCGTGTATCCGTGGAGCAGACGGACATCGTGAAATTATATGCATCCTGTAAAAGTTTCGGAAAAGACTGGCAGCGAGCCCCTTCGGATTGGGGCCTTGGATGCACTGAGAATGACGGCGGCCGTGATCGTTTTTCGGGAGCACTTTTATGTGGTCTTTGACATCGTCGCCTCCGAATACCCCTCTTTTGGCCTCATGGATGCCAAGGCGGCGGTGACATTGTTTTTTGTCCTCAGCGGTTATGTGCTCGCCATCTCACTGAGCCGCAGTGAGCCATCGCTGAAGCAGTATGTGAACTTTGGGATCCGGCGGTTTTTCCGCATCTATCCGCTGTATTGGGTGGCGTTGTTGGTGACCTTTTGCGTGTTGGTCTGGGTTCGGACCAAACCGGACTTCACCTATGCAGTGGACATGCCGTCCTCCTTCTTGGATGCGCCGGGGTTGCAACTGAAGCAGTGGCTTTTGCAGATGACTCTGATGGCGCCGGGCATGGTGTCGTTCTTTGCCATGCCGACCGTGTGGACACTGATGGTGGAGGCGAAAGTGGCCATCATTTTTCCCCTGCTGGCCTGGGTGCTGTTGCGCACTCACTGGGCCGTGGCCACCGCCGTGCTGGCGGGGCTGGTTTTGGGGGCTGGCTGGCTGATGGATCATGTCGTGGGCACGGCCCTGTTCCTGGGGCAGTTCGGCCTGGGGGTGATGCTGCATCGCCTGCCCACCAAGATATGGGCCAAGATGAACACCTGGACCTGGTGCCTGTTCCTGTTGGCGAGCATTGCTCTTTACCGGACCATGTCCTTGCGCCTGAGCTTTTCCCATGACCACGCCAGCTACTATCACTACGCCTGCGCGCTGGGCAGTGCGGGTTTTATTGTCTGCACCCTTCATTGGCCTATGGTGAGGTCCTTCTTTGAGCGCATCCAGAAGGCCCTGCGATACGACCTTTCCTATGGCCTCTACATTCTGCACTATCCGGTGATGATCGCCCTGCGCGGCATATGGCTGGAAGGTGGCAGGACTCTGCCACTGAGCGTGCTGTGCCTCCTGTCAGTGACCCTGACGGTCAGTCTGGCGTATGCCCTGCACCGGGTCGTGGAACTCCCGGCGATCCGGCTGGGTCGCAGGCTGACCTTTCGGTGAAAGACATCCTGGCCCAGGCCCCCTTGTCAGGAGGCGCTTTTGGTCATGAGGTCCGCCCCGAACAGCGCCGGGTAGCGGGCGTGAAGCTCGTCGTACGCGGGTTTCAGCAACTGACGTCCGGCAGGATCTGCGAGGATGGGATGCGGGCGCCAGTGAACGGGAGTCAGTCCTTTTGTCCACGGCCTGCCCTGGGCGAGGGCCTGGGATTTGAGGCTGCTTTCGATGCCAGCCAGAGTGACATGGCAGGATATGTTTTCGACGGCCCAGGCGGCGGAATCCAGGGAGGCACCCCGGGCCAGCAGAGCCAGGAGATCTTCGGCAATGTGTCCTGGGCGCAAAAAGGCACCTGTGCGTGGATTGATATGCGCAGCCGAGCCGATGCTGGCCCCTTCCCGCATGGCGATGGCGGCCCCGGCAAAAAGAGACTCGACCATGGCCACGCAACCGCCTTCGCGCCGGCTGATGACCATGGAGATTTTGGCATCGCATTGCAGCCGGGTGACTTCTTCAATCGGCAGGGATTCGCGGATCTCCAGTGACTGGGGCACGCCCAGGCGCTGGGCCAGTTGCAGGATGGTTTCCCGAGTGTTGCTGCCTTCGTTTTGGCCGACTAGAACGATGCGCAGATCCGCAGGCATCTTCTTGAGCGCTTCAAAAAACTCCCAGTGCCTTTTGAAATCTCCCCAGTTGGCGACCATGAGGATGTCCACGCTGCGCTCGGCCCAGGGTTTGGGCTGGTAAAAGGAGGGCTCCACCCAGTCACAGGCGAGGCCGGGCAGGCAGCGCACTTGAGGGTGAAAGTCCTGAAGGCGGGCGCGTTCGCCGTGGGTGGCCGGCTGGACCCATAGGCCATCCGGCAGGCGGGCGGTGGCTAGGCCTAGCAAGGCATAGTCCGTGGGGGTCCAACTGGCCGCCAGGATGATGTCATAGTGGGAAGCCAGCCAGTGCAGTTCCTCCTCCGGCAGAGCCAGGAGAACCCGGGCCAAGTTGTATTCAAAGTAATGCAGCAGGACGCCTTTTTCCCCCTGTTTCCCTGGGCTTTTGAGGATGACGGTACGGGTGAGCGAGGGCTTCTGTTTGACGATGGCGGGCAGCCGGGAGCTGTGGCGAAGGACAGCCAGCCAGAGTGCGGCGTCGGCACCCTGGGCGGTCTCATGCAGCCGGGCCATGATGGGCCGCCAGGCGGTCTCCCGGTC
>DMMK01000059.1 GCA_003453085.1 Verrucomicrobiales bacterium | reverse complement strand
CGGATGTGACCGGCGATCTGGCCCGGGTCGCGGAAATTGAAGTAACTGCGCGGCATGTGCTGGAAGTGCGCGCTGATTTCCAGGTCAAACTCGGCACCCAGCGCCTTGGTCACATCGGCCCGTACCTCATCCAGCGGCACGGCGGCGCGGCGCATAAAGTCCGCCGGAGCATCCATGTATTGCAGCGTATTATGGTAGAGCTGGCGGATGGAGGCTTCCTTGTAGCCGGACCAGCTTGCCTCGCTCGTTCCCTTGGAGTCCGCGTAGGTCATCACCAGCAGCGTGTCCAGATACTCCTTCGTGCGCACAATGCCCGCGAACTCACCGATGACCTTCGTGTCATCCAGGTTCATCGTCGTGGCGGTGCGGTACATCAGCAGGTGGTTGTCTACCAGGAAGAGCAGCAGCTTGCGCCGCTCGCCCTTGATTTGCAGTCGTCGGCACACGGCATCGGCCATCAGGGTGCTTTCGGCATCGTGGGCCTTGGCATTGGCGGCGCGCCCGGCATCGTGCAGTAGCAGGGCCAGATACAGGATGACGGGCTGGGCCAGTTCGTGAAAGAGCGTTTGGTAAAGGCTGAGTCCCGGCTTTGGCGGGCCGCTCAGTTCGTCCAGCTTGTCCAGCGTTCTCAGGGTGTGTTCGTCGGCCGTGTAGCGGTGGAAAAACTCATGCTGCACCAGGCAGGTCAGCGCGCCGAATTCCGGCATGTACCGCCCCAGGAAGCCCACGCGGTGCATCTGCCGCATCACACGCGCCACATCGCCCTTGCGGGAAAGGATGGCCTCGAAGGTCTCGCGCACCCCTTTGTTATACCGGTAGCTCACATTGACCAGGCGGAAGTTTTCCTGCATGACCTGGAAGAGCTCTGGGCTCAGCCGCAGATGCCGCTGCTGCGTGTGCAGGAAGACTTGCATGAGCTGGCTGGGATCCTCCTTGAAAAGCCCCTTGTCTTCCACAAACAGGCGTTCGTTTTTGGCGATGAATCCGTCGAATTTTTCCGTCCGCTTCAGCGCCGTCTTGCGCCGCACCATGAAGTTCAGCAGCCCTTTGCGCGTGCTTTCATCGTCCAGCGACTGCAGGTGAAAGCGGTCCATCACCTCGCTGCTGCGCTGCAGGATGTCGCGTGTGGCCATGTAGTACTCACGCATGAAGGCCTCAATGCGGCGCAGGATGCGCTTGTGCCGGTAGCCCAGGTTGGTCGCCACAAAGCCCTGGAGTCGAAGCGTCAGAATGTCGCTGGCGCGCTTCTCCGTGTAGTGCATCTCATTGCGGGTGCGCAGGATGAAGTCATAGGCCTGCTGGATCTCCTTCCACCCGGCTGGTGACATCAGCCCTTTGGTCACTAGGTCATGCGGGTTTAGCGTGCCCAGCTTCGCGTAGGTCATCCAGATCAGGTTCTGGTAGTCGCGCAGGCCGCCGCAACCATTCTTCACGTTAGGCTCCTGCACGCAGTGCGTGCCACCATATTTGGCGTGGCGGCTGGTCAGGTCCTGCTGGCGCAGTTTCAGGAATTCCGCCTCACGGCCCGCCATGCATTCTTTGTCAAACCGGCCCCGGAATTCCTGGATGGCTTCTTCGTTGCCGCAGAGAAACCGCGCCTCCATCAGCGCTGTCTTCGTCTCCATGCTCTCATTCGCCAGCTTCAGGCAGTCGCCCACGCTGCGCGTGCCGTGGCCCACCTTCAGCTTCATGTCATAAAAGTACAGCAGGTAATCGCCGATCAGCTTTGCCAGATCCGGGGACACGTTGGAGCTGTTGCCTGGCAGCATGAAGGTCAGGTCCACGTCGCTGCCGGGGCTCATCACCTGCCGTCCATAGCCCCCGTGGGCCACCACGCTGAGGTTCAGCTTTTTCTTCACTGCCGGGTCCAGCGCCGCCAGGCACTCCTCCCACAGCAGGCGCACGATGTAGTCCATCACATCCGAGCGCATGCGGCAGATCTCGATCCCGCTGCCACCCGCCCGGTGCCGCTGCTTGATGCGCTGCTCCTTCAGGCGCAGGAAGCGCTTGCAGAGCTTCAGCGTCTCGGTGCGGCCGCGCGGCAGCGCCACGTCTTTGCCAAAGACCTTCTGGGCGGCCGCCTCCAGGCGGTGCTGATACTCTTGCTCAGTCATGCGGGCAGGGGGTCAGAGTCAGAATGTCAGCAGTGAATGGATCGGACCCATGCCGTCCAGCTTTTCCCGGCCACATAGAAAGGCCAGCTCAATGAAAAAGACCGAGCCCAGCAGCTCCGCTCCAGATTCCTGGATGAGTTGCAGCGCCGCACCTGCCGTGCCGCCCGTAGCCAGCAGATCATCCGCCAGCACCACCCGCTCCCCGGGGGCCAGGGCGTCCAGGTGCATCTCCACGCTGTTCGTGCCGTATTCCAGGCTGTAGTCCACGCCGCGTGTTTTCCATGGCAGCTTGCCCTTTTTGCGCACCGGCACAAAGCCCGCGCCCAGCCGCTGGGCGATCATCGCGCCAAAGATGAACCCGCGCGCATCAATGCCCACCACCTTGTCCACCTTCTGGTCGGCAAAGATCTCCGCCATGCCTTCGATCGCCTCTTTCAAAAGCTGCGCATCCGCCAGCACCGGCGTGATGTCTTTGAAAAGGATGCCCGGTTGGGGGAAATCCGGCACATCGCGGATCGTGGAGCGGAGGCGTTCGAGGGAGTCGGGAGACATGGCGCGCCAGTGTGCGGGGCCGCCACGCAGATGCAAGGGCGAAGGCGGCTGCGGGCGAAAGTGCCACATTTTCTACTCCAGCGTCCACACCTTCACATTGTCCAGCGCCACCTCCTCGCCATCCTTGCCTCCCATGCGGAAGACTAAGCCAGGCTTCTTCACCCGGAAATCTGGCGCGCTGGCTTTCAGCGGTTCCTTGCCGGTCACTTGGGCCACCACCTCGTTGCCGCGGCATTCCAGCAGAAGCGTGTACGTCATATTTGGGGCAAAATCCGTCTTGGCCGTGGCATGCACCTTCGTCTTGGAGGCCGGGTCGGACTTGTCGTTATGCTCGATCAGGGACCAGCTCTTTGGCGTGATGACAACGGAAAAAAGGTGGCCTTTTTTCTTCAGCTCACCGGGGGCCGGGTCATAGCCAAGATTGATCACCCGTATGGCCCCCAGCTTGAACTCCACCTGCACCGCGCAATCCTGCAAAGACAGGCGATGGCGGAAGGCACCAATGTGCTTGTCGCTGGATTTCTCACTCGCGTGAAGCTGGCCTTCCACGATCCGCAGGCTGCCCGTGTTCGCATGCCAGCCCTTCGGCACTTCCGGGCCGGAAAAGGTCTCCTCCAGCAGCAGTTTGCCCCTTTTACCCATGGTGGGCTCCAGGTCAGCAGCGAGGGTGGGCAGGGCGGTGGCGGCGAAGGCCAAAAGCAGGGATGTCAGTTTCAGGGCAGGATCAGGTCCGCATGCAAACGCCCGCCTGGGGTGGATCTATGCCAGATTTTCAATCTCGCATCGACTGCCACCTCGGGACCCGCCCTCCCGCATCTCCCAGGAATCGTCCTTGAGAAAAGCTGCGGGGGAGGCGATGAAAGCCGCCCCCGTTTTCCACCGCCATGTCCGAAGTCGCCGCCAAAGCCCCCCACGAAGTCAGCCGCCGCCGCACCTTCGCCATCATCTCCCACCCGGATGCCGGGAAGACCACCCTCACGGAAAAGCTCCTCCTTTACGGCGGGGCCGTGCAGCTCGCCGGCAGCGTCACCGCACGAAAAAACCAGCGCGCCACCACCTCCGACTGGATGGAGCTGGAAAAGCAGCGCGGTATTTCCGTCTCCTCCACCGTGCTCCAGTTTGAGTACAAGGACTGCGTGGTGAACCTCCTCGACACCCCCGGCCACAAAGACTTCTCAGAAGACACCTACCGCGTGCTCACCGCCGTGG
>DMMK01000334.1 GCA_003453085.1 Verrucomicrobiales bacterium | reverse complement strand
CTGCGGCTCGACGAACTGGCCCAGATGCAGGACGAGGTGGCCATGCTCCTCGGTTTCGGCGGCCCTGCGGCCGAGGCGGCCAAAGTCGCCGGCATGAAATTCACGGCGGAAGGCAAACTGGAAAAAGCCGACGCCCCCGAGGCCAAGGCGGAAGCCGCCGCCGAAGACGAAAACTCCGCTCCTGAAGAAATCGCCGAGGCCCCTGACGCCGAATCTGCGGAAGCGGAAGAAGACCGTGAAGAAGAGACTCAGGACGAGGCTAAGGCGTAGCTCCGCCTAACCATCTTTAGCGAAACGAAACCAGGACGGTTTTCATCGAAAAGTAGCCCGCTCAGTCCCTGTACGGATAGCTGCGCCGCAGTTCTTGTACCACCGCCATTTAAAAGTGGGTCCTTTCCTCAGTCGAGGCCAGCACCCTCCTTCAAGCCCATCAAAAGCCCTGAAGGGGCGAGGTAATCCAGCCCTGGGCGCAAGTCCTGGGTAACGACATCATCTCGATTCCCGCCAGCGGCGCGCTCTGAAGGAGCGCGGGAGCAGGCCGTGTGCCCGCAAATCCTCGCGCCTCTCCCGCGACCTTTCAGGCCGCAACGATCTTCCTTCGATCCGTCAATCTCTACCCAGGGCTGAATCCACGGGCCCTTCAGGCCCGGCACTGAAGTGCTGGCATCGCCTGAAGTTACGCCTGAATAAGTGAACCATGCGTCGTTCCAAAATGGAACCTTTCTGCTCTCTGGGGTATTGCCCACAAAAAACCCGCGTCCCTGAGAAGGAACGCGGGTTGGTCAAAACGAGAGGCTTTTAAACTCAGCCGACGATCTCAAAGATGGCCTCGACCTCCACGGCGGCACCGGTGGGAAGCTGGGCAAAGCCGAGGGCGCTGCGGGCATGGTAGCCGTCGCCATCCTTGCCAAAGATCACGTGCAGAAGGTCGGAGGCACCATTGATGACGAGGTGCTGATCCGTGAAGTCCTGGGTGGAGTTCACGCAGCCGAGCACCTTGATCACACGCAGGCCGTCCAGCGTGCCGTGGGTGTTCCAGACGGATTTCAGGATCTTCTCCACGCAGTTGCGGGCGGCCTGATATCCGGCATCCACCGTGGTGCCATCGCCCAGCTTGCCTTTGAGGTCGCTGACGTGACCGGAGGTGATGAGCTGATTGCCAGACTTGATGCAGAGATTGAGGTAACCAGGAGTCTGCTTTTCAAAGACGATTCCCTGGGCTTCGGCGTTTTTTTGGTAGGACATGGTGGGGTGAGTGGTGCTGCGAAATGAGGCAGGCTTAGGGGGAGGTCAAGAGGTCAAGGCACGGCTGTCAAGAAAGGGTCAGGAGAGGTCATTTGGGTATGGAGACGGAGGTCAAGGGGTCAAGGCTATGCTGGTCAATGGAAGGTCAAGAGGGAGAGCGGATGCTCGTCACCTTTTTGACCTTTGACCTTTGACCTTTGACCTCTTGACCTTTGACTCCTTGACGCTGACCACGTCAGCCGAGCGCACTCATCATCTCCTCAAGCTTCGCCTTCTTCTCTTTCCAGTCGGCTTTCCGCTGCTGATGCTCATCCAGCACTTTCTGCGGGACTTTGGCGGTGAAGTTTTCATCCGCGAGCTTGGCGCAGACTTTCTGGAGTTCGGAGTTGGCCTTGTCGAGTTCCTTGGTGATGCGGGCGCGTTCAGCTTCCACATCAATGAGGCCGTCGAGCGGCAGGCATATGGTGCCCAGCGGGGTGAGCGCGCTCGGCGTGCCTTTCGGCGCGGCGTAGGCGGCATCCACATCCAGAGGCTCGGCATTGAGCAGGATGCGCAGGACTTCAATCTCATGCGCGGGCAGCTCGCTGCTCGGCTTGAGGACGAAGCGCACCTTCTTGGTGATGTTGAAGCTGCTCTTCAGGCCACGGCCCAGGTTGACGGCTTCATACTTTTCGTTGGCCGCTTTTTCGTCTTCCGGCAGGATGCCGAAGTAGGCGAGTTCATCGGCGTCCAGAGGCTTCGGCCAGGGGGCGAACATGATGCTCTTGCCGCCCTGGTTTTCGGGCAGGTCTTCATTGAAGCCCATGCCGTGCCACAGCTCCTCAGTGATGAAGGGCAGGAAGGGATGGAACAGGCGCAGGGTGTTGCCCAGCACGAAGTCAATCACGGCCAGGGTGTTGGCCTTGCGCTTCTCATCGGTGCCTTGCAGCACGGCTTTGGAAGCCTCCACATACCAGTCGCAGTACTCGCTCCAGAAGAAGCGGTAGAGCGTGGCGGTGGCATCGCTGAAACGGTACTCTTCCAGGGCGGTGGTGACTTCGGCAATGGCCGTGTTCAGGCGCAGGAGGATCCACTTGTCATCGCTGCTGAGCAGCTCCGGGCTGATCTCCGTCTCCGTGCTGCCGCCCTGCATCTGGCGGAAGCGCGAGGCGTTCCACAGCTTGGTGCAGAAGTTGCGGCCCAGCTCCACGTTCTTCTCGTCGAAGGCGATGTCCTGGCCCAGCGGGGCGCTGCGCATGATGCCGAAGCGAAGGGCATCCGCACTGTAGGAGGCAATGAGTTCCAACGGGTCGGGCGAGTTGCCGAGGGACTTCGACATCTTGCGGCCCTGCTTGTCGCGGATGATGCCGGTGAAGTACACGTTCTTGAACGGCATCTCGCCCATGTACTCGTAACCCGCCATGATCATGCGGGCCACCCAGAAGAAGATGATGTCCGGCCCGGTCACCAGATCGGTAGTCGGGTAGAAAGCCTTCAGGTCATCCGTCTTGTTAGGCCAGCCCATGGTGGCAAACGGCCACAGCCAGGAGCTGAACCAGGTGTCAAGGACATCGGGGTCTTGGGTGAAGCCAGCCAGACTTTCGAAGTTGGATTGAACATCAAGACGGGTGGTTGCGATCTGAACTTCGATCTCCCTCTGCTCATCCAGCAAAGGATCTTCTTTCTGCTCAATTTCATACAGAGAAGCAGAATCGGCAGGATAGCTGTTCCCATCGATCAAGATAGCTATGTCCGAAGAATCAGATCCGGAAGGTTGCGGATGAATATCTTGAACCATCACCCCACTCACTTCGGACAGCACTTCTCTCAAAGAGGCTGTGTAGCGCTTAGTCCACACCGGCACGCGATGGCCCCACCACACCTGGCGGCTGATGCACCAGTCCTGGAGGCCGCCCATCCAATGGTCGTACACCTTGGCCCAGCGGTCGGGATAAAACTTCATCTCGCCCTTGGCCACCACGTCCTGGGAGGCCGGCACGCTTGGGTATTTGAGGAACCACTGCTCGCTGAGGCGAGGTTCAATAGGCACGCCGGCACGTTCGGAATAACCGACGTTGTTCTGATGCGGCTCCTCTTTGATAAGGGCCTCCATTTCCTTCAGCAATTCGACAGCCTTCTTGCGGCCTTCGAAACGCTCCAGCCCTGCCAGGTCCGCGCCTGCGAGGTCATTGAGCACGGCATTCGGGTGCAGCACGTCGATGATCTCCAGATGGTGACGCTGACCGATTTCAAAATCGGCCTTGTCATGCGCCGGGGTCACCTTCAGCACGCCGGTGCCGAATTCGAAATCCACATGCTCATCGCCCACGATCGGGATGGCGGCCTGGTTTTCCAGCGGCAGGGGGCGGCGAATGTGTTTGCCGATGAGGTGCTTGTAGCGCTCATCATTAGGGTTCACGGCCACAGCGGTATCGCCCGGGATGGTCTCGGGGCGGGTGGTGGCAATGGTCAGCCAGGTGTCCGGCTCCTCCACCACCTGCACCTTGAAGTGGTACATGAAGCCGTTCTGCTGCTTCATCTCCACCTCTTCATCGCTCAGCGCGGTGAGGGAGGAGGGGCACCAGTTCACCATGCGTTTGCCACGGTAGATGTGGCCTTTTTTGTAGAGGTCCACAAACACCTGCATCACGCAGCGGTTGTAGTCGTCATCGAAGGTGAAACGCTCGCGGCTCCAGTCGCAGGACGCGCCCAGTTTTTTGAGCTGCTGGATGATGATGCCGCCGTGCTTTTCCTTCCACTCCCAGATTTTTTCCACCAGCTTCTCACGACCGAGGTCGTCGCGATGCTTGATCACGCCCTGCTTCTTGAGGGTCTTTTCCACCACGTTCTGGGTGGCGATGCCGGCGTGGTCCGTGCCGGGAAGCCACAGCACTTCCTTGCCCAGCATGCGGGCGCGGCGGCAGAGGATGTCCTGAATGGTGTTGTTGAGCACGTGGCCCAGGGTGAGGATGCCCGTGACGTTCGGCGGTGGAATGACGATCGAGTAAGCCGGACGTTTTTCGCTGACGCGGGCCGGGTCGGCTTCAAAGCACTTGTCGTCCAGCCAGCGCTGGTACCAGCGTTCTTCGGCTTCGCTCGGCGTGTAGGTCTTGGGCAGTTCAGGCATAAAAGGGCTGCCAAGATGGGGGAAACTGCGCTTTTTGCAAATGCAGACGGCGTGAAGCCGTGGGCGTGTCTCTGACGCTTCCGTCACTTCACGAGGAGTTTCTTCCCTGGCAGCAGGAACAGGCGACCGGCCTCGTTGCAGATGAGCAGGTTAGGCCCGCCGCCGCCCAGCCAGGTTCCCACGGCCCCGGTTTCATGGGCACCGCCGGGCTGGATGAGGGTGCCGTTTTCATCCCGAAAGGGGACGGGACGGGCAAAGCGGGGTTTCTCCGCCGTGCCAGTGTTCAGCATCAGCAGCGGGGTGCCGAGCGTCTTGGGCGCGATGCCGGGCATGGGCAGGCCGGTTTCACGGTCCGGGATGGAGTTTACTCGGGCAGTGCCGATGATCAGGTCCAGCAGGCCGTCCTGGTTCCAGTCAAAGAGGTCCAGCTTGCAGCGGCCGCTCATGCCGCCGACACCCCCGCTGGCCCCGATGGGCTGGCCATCGCTGAGGCCCAGCTTGCCACCGTCCTCGACATTGTAGTCATCCACACGCCAGTAGAGGTGGAAGTGGTCTTCCCCATCCACCAGGGCCAGCGCCATGCGACCCGCGATCCGGCCCACGGCAGGGCGGACACGCCACATGCCACGCAGGTCCAGGCCATCGCAATAGAGCGGATGCGCAGGGTCCAGCCGGGGTTTGGTCTTGCTGCCCCGGTTGAGGTAAACGAGGTAGTTCCCAGTGATGTCGCCCGTGACGAGATCCAGCAGGCCGTCTTCATTCCAGTCCACGACATTGGGCGATAGGTAACCCCAGCGCGCTTCCTGGAGGCCCTGCAGGCTGCCAGAGTAACCGGCCTGCACCTGGATCTCGCGCCCGCCAGCTTGCACTCGGGTCGCAGGCAGAAACCGGGGTTCCTCACTGCTGCCGATGTTTTCAAAGAAGAGCACAAAACCTTCCGAGTTCCCCACCAGGATGTCCAGGGCACCATCGCCATTCCAGTCGGCCGTGGTGGGTGTGGGCAGGGTGCCTGCATAGAGATCCGCCTTTTCCTGAAGCACGGAAACAGGCTCTGCATACATGGGTGCGCCTGCCGCCGTGAATTTCCCGGTGAAGCGGTAAAAATACAGCGAGCCTTCCCCACAGGCGATGATGTCTGAAAGCCCCTGGGCATTCGGGTAGGCGCACACGCTGGGATTGATGCTGGGGTGACGCAGGGCATTGCCATCGGGACCGGCGACGAGGCGGCGCGATTCCAGCTTGAAACCCGTGGCGGCGGGGTTGGCATAAAACACGAGGTTCCCCTGACGCGAACCGGTGATGAGATCTCGGCCATGGCCTTTTCCCAGATTCACGCCCGTGATCTGGTGCATGGAAAAGTAGACCTCCTCTTTCTTGCGCGTGATCTGTGTGCCCGGCCCCATCGGTCCCTTGAACAGGGACAGCAGGCGCACGCCCTTCAGGTACTTGTAGCGGAGTTCGCCCCGAGCGATCCCGGAAGAGTTGAAGGGTCGCCATTCCTCGGTCGAGTTTTTTCCCTCCAGACCCTTGGCCCCGTTGGTGACTTCAAAAGCCAGGTCGTAACTGCCATCGGCATTGGCCAAAGCGGTGAGGCTGGAGGGGCTGCCGACCTCTTTGGGCAAGGGTAGCCGGGCGGTCTCGCGGAACTCCAGGGCCTCACGATCAAAGACCGTGTGAACGAGTTCCGCCTTGGAAATCCACAGGCCGTGAATGCCGCCATCCTGGGCCTGGAAAACAGTGCCTTTATCCTTGAAACCGCACTTCACCTCCACGGGCTGCGCAAAGACGGGCGCGCCGGATTTTGCCGTATCCACCCAGCGAAAGAGATGGACCTTTTGCGGACCTCCAAAACCGGCCAGAAACAGATCTGGAAACTGCCCGCCATGCACCTTGGCTGCGCCTAACACATGATGATTCAAATTCACCAGGGCCAGGGGTCCGCGCCCGCCTTCCGCAGCAGAGGGCAAGGGCTGAGTGCCCGGTGGCAAATGCGGGTCTGCCCCACAGGCGGCGGTGAAGGCGATGAGTGGCAGCAGGCAGCGGAACATAAGAGGAAAAATCAGTACACGAGATCGCGAAACTTCCTCACCCGATGGAAGGTGATGAGGTTGCCATTGTGGGCGGAGCGGGCCTTTTCATTGCCGCTGCGGCTGAGGATGCAGAGGTCCTCTCCATCCAGGCACATGCTCGCGTAGTGGCGAGATTCCTTGGGCGTAGCACCCGCGCAGACGAGGCCCGCAAAGCACCAGTCCACCATGTTTTTGGAAAAGTGCAGCACCAGCCGGTGACGTTCATTGTCGGGCGTGCCCCAGCGTTCTGTGGACATGCGGTCTGGCCGCACCATGGAGTCGGTGGACTGGGAGCCGAGCATCCAGTAGAGCTTGGTCTTCTCATCCCACAGGATGTGAAAGCGCATCTGCCCGCCGGGACAGGGCACGTAGAGCATGGTCTGGCCTGCGGGTGATTTCACCAGCGAGGTCGTCATGCTGCCGTCGTCGTTCTCCTTTACCTGGGCGATGGCGGCATAATTGGTTAAGCCGGTGTGGGCGCGCATCCAGAGATGGAAGGTCTTGCCCTGGGGATCATGCCAGATGTGATCCGGGTCCGTAAACTGGACAACGTTCGTTTCCAGCCAGCCCAGGGGGGCGATACTGCGGCCTTTGGGCGGCACGAGGAAGGTGGCCTTTTTGCGGTCCACCGGATGAAAGGGCAGGCCGAAGTAGTTGCTCTTTTCTGCGTCCCAGATGTCTTCAAAAACGAGCTCGCTGGCGAAGGTCCAGTTCTTCGGATCGGTGAGGTCGGAGTCGGCCTTGGCGCGCATGAGCACGGGGGCGAGATCCCCCACCTGCCAGGACTGGATGCCGCGCTTCGGAGCGTGCTTCTCCATGACAAGATAGACGTTGCCCTTGGCGAAATGGACATTGCAGGCGGACTGGTGCCAGATGCCGACGTCGTTCAAAAAGACGCGCTTGCTCCAGGTGAGGCCGTCATCGTCGGAACGGATGATGCACACCTTCTTGCTGCGACCCAGGATGTAGAGGGATTTGCCTGCGACAAAGGGGCGGGCAAAACCCATGTCGAAGTTGGCGCGGTGTGTCCAGGTC